>NZ_JBSFTC010000627.1:0-3012 GCF_053590415.1 Nonomuraea sp. NPDC003201 | reverse complement strand
CCCGGCGCGGAGAGCTCACCGACTGCGGTCAGCAGACGCGCCGCCTCATCAGCCATCAGGTAGACCAGCAGTCCTTCCGCGCGCCGACGACCTGGTCAGCGCCTCGGCGATCGTGCTGGCCGCCACCGCGGCGCTGCTCGTCTGCGCTCCGGACGTCGTGGCCCTCCTGCTGCAGTACGGCGCGTTCACCGAGGCCGACACCGCCGCCACCGCGCGGATCATGCGGGTGTACGCGCTGGGGCTGCTCGGCCAGGCCGTGGTCGGGGTCGTCTGCCGCGTCTACTTCTGCGGCGCCCGCGCGTCCTGGTACCCGGCCCTCGCGATGGGCGCGGGGCTGGCCGCGACGGTCGTGCTGGCCCGCCCGGAGTGGGGCGTGACGGGGATCGCCGCGGCGAACGCGGCCGGGATCACCCTGACCGCCGCGCTGCTGCTCGCGGGACTGCGGCGGCAGGCCCTCGCCCTGCCCGCCCACACGGCGCTGGTCCCGCTCAGCGGCCTGCTGCTGGCCACCGCGGCCGCCGTCGGAGCGGGCTGGGGCGCGCGGACGCTGCTGGCGGACCTGCCGCCGCCGATCGCCCTGGCTTCGACCGGCGCCGCGATCGCCGTCACCTTCTCCGCTGTCGCGGCCCTCTCGGGGGCCACGGCCACGCTCACCGACACCACCAAGATCACCCATTTGATCAGGATGCGAGGTCGCTCATGACCGCGATGCCGCTGGTGCTCATGTACCACTCCGTGGACAAATACGACAGCGACCCGCTTCACGTCACCGTCTCGCCCGACCGCTTCGCCCGGCAGATGCGCTGGCTCGCCCGGCGCGGCCTGTCCGGGGTCTCGATGCTCGAGCTCACGCGCGCCCGGAGCACGCGCGGCCTGGTCGGGCTCACCTTCGACGACGGGTACGGCGACTTCCTCAGCGAGGTCGTGCCCGTCCTGCGCAAGTACGGCTTCACGGCCACGGTCTTCGTGGTCACCGGCCTGATCGGCGAGCACAACGCCTGGGACGCCGGCTCCCCGCGCAAGCGGCTCATGGACACCGAGGGCCTGCGCTGGGCCGCGCGGCAGGGCATGGAGATCGGCTCGCACTCGGCCGGGCACTACTCGCTGTCCGGGCTGCGCGACGACGAGCTCCACCAGGAGGTGGCCGGCAGCAAGGCGGCGCTGGAGGACCTGCTGGGCCGCCAGGTGAGCGGGTTCTGCTACCCGTACGGGCACGTCAACGCCCGCGAGCTGGCCGCCGTCCGCGAGACGGGCTACTCCTACGCCTGCGCCATCTGGAAGTCCGAGCTCACCGGCCTGTACGCGCTGCCGCGCACGTACGTGGGCGAGCGGGACGGCGCGCTGCGGCTGCACGCCAAGCGGGCACGGCACCGGGTCCGGTGGGGCTGGTGAAGGTCCTGCACGTCATCACCGGCCTGGCCGCGGGCGGCGCGGAGCAGCAGCTTCGGGCCCTGCTGCCGTACCTGCGGGTCCGGTGCGAGGTCGCGGTGCTCACCGGGCACGGGGTGGTCGCGGAGGCCATCGAGGGCTCCGGCGTGCCCGTCCACCACGTCGGCATGCGCGGCAACAGGGACCTGCGCGCCGTCGGCCGGCTGGCCCGGCTCATGCGCGGGCGCCGCTACGACGTGGTGCACACCCATCTGTACCGCGCCTGCGTGTACGGCCGGCTGGCGGCGCGGCTGGCGAACGTGCCGGCGATCGTGGCGACCGAGCATTCGATCGGGCGCGAGCACGTCGAGGGACGCCGCCTGACCCGCTCGATCAGGGCGCTGTACCTGGCCAGCGAGCTGCTCGGGCACCTGACCGTGGCCGTCTCGCCGACCGTGGCCGACCGGCTGTCGAGGTGGGGCGTCCCCCGCTCGCGCATCGCGGTGGTCCCGAACGGCGTCGACGGCGAGGCCTTCGGCTTCGACGCGGCCCTGCGCCGGCGCACCCGGGAGCGGCTCGGCCTGCCCGAGAACGCGTTCGTGATCGGCGGCGTCGGCCGCCTGGAGCCGAGCAAGCGCTTCGACACGCTGATCAGGGCCCTGCCGCCGCTCGAACACGCCGCCCTGCTCCTGGTCGGCTCCGGCTCCTGCGAGCCGCAGTTGCGGGAGCTGGCCCGCGAGGCCGGGGCCGAGGACAGGGTGATCTTCGCGGGGGAGTCGCCCGACGTGGGGGCCCTGATGATGGCGATGGACGTGCTGGCCGCGCCCTCCGTCGAGGAGACGTTCGGCGTGGCCGTCGTCGAGGCGCTCGCGTCCGGCCTGCCCGTCCTGTACGACGCCTGCCCGGCCGTCGAGGACCTGCCGCCCGGCTCGGCCCCGGGAGCACGGCGCGTCGAGCCGCACCGGCTCGCCGCGGAGCTGTCCGGCCTCGCCGACCGCCCGCCTCTCAGGCTGCCACCGCCCGATGCCGTCCGGCTCTACGACGTCCGCCGCCAGGCGGACCAGCTGGAGCGGCTCTACCTGCGCCTGCTGGGCGCCGAACCCACCGAGGAGTGACGATGACATGGACCTGGGTCCGCATCACGGGCCTGCTCGTGCGATGGTGGCTTCCGCTGTCCCTGGCGCTCGGGGCGCTGGGCGGGGTGGCCTACGCGCTGGCCCGCGACACCGTCTACGCCGCCGAGGCGTACGTCGCGGTGGCCGGCGGTGACCCGGCGCAGGCGGCCGGGTTCGCCGCCGCCTACGCACGGATATCCAGTCATCCCGGCTTCCTCGTCGGCGCCGCGGACGAGCAGGACAGCCTGCGGGCGGCGGCCTCGCCCGACGCCCCGCTGGTGCGGCTCACCTCCGTGGCGACCGGCGCGCGGGAGGCCGCCGACCGCGTCAACCAGGCGGCCGCCGCGCTGATCGCCTACGCCAACGCCCATGCCGCCGACACCCGCGTACGGCTGGTGCCCTTCGCCTCGGCGGTGCCTCCGCTGCGCCCCTCGTCCCCGCTGCCGCTGCTCAGCGTGGCCATCGGCGCCTGCGGGGCGGCCCTGGCGGCCGGCCTCGTCCGGCTGGCCGCGCCGCAGGCCCGTCCTCA
>NZ_JBSFTC010000626.1:0-3024 GCF_053590415.1 Nonomuraea sp. NPDC003201 | reverse complement strand
TTCGAGGGCATCCGCCATATACTCGCCCTCGCGGGCGAGCGTGGTGCCGCCGAGCACGGCCCAGGTGGCGGCGGCCGAGTGGTGCGGGGCGCGCGGCGAGATCCCCGAGGTACGCGCCATGGCCGCCCGCAGGGGCGGTAGCGGCCTGCTGCGCGAGACCCGACGGCTGCACGACCTGCTCACCGGCGACAACGGCCAGGAAGGATGACCATGGCGGCCAGACGATCCCGAAAGAACAAGCACTGGCGGACCCGGCACGACGAGGGCCACGCCCTGCGGCTGGAGATCGGCGACCTCGCCCGCGCCGCCGCCGAGCCGGGCTGGACGCGGCTGGAGGTCCGTCGCGCCCAGGTCGGCTCGTACGCGCGGACCACGCTCACCCGCGACGGCCGCGAGATCGCCGCCGAGGGGTTGGACGAGCCATTCCAGCGCCTGCGCGAGCTCTCCTACCAGGCCGATTCCGGCACCTGGTTCACCTGCGAGCTGGCGTTCCCGGCCGGCAGCCGGGGCTACACCGGGCGCGTCGACTCCTCCGCGCCGCCGTTCGAGGACGTGCCCGCGCCGGCGGTGCTGGCGGAGCTGACCACGTTCCCCCGCACGGAGTCGCCCGGATGGCTGCTGGCCGCGCTTCCGACCGCCGCGCCGATCGGCATGCCCACGACGTACGGCGAACACTACGACCGCCGCTACACCTCTTGGGGCGACGACGACTCCGGCCGCCGCCCGCCGCCTCCGCCCCCGATCCACGGGGACGTCGCCTACGTCCCGGCCGCGGCCATGACCTGCCGCGACTTCGGCCGGCGCGACGAGCGTCGCCAGCGCGTGGTCTTCCTGGCGGAGTCGGCCGGCGACGACGAGTCCGAGCACCTCTACGTGATGGGCTACGAGGAGGTCTACGGGGTGATCCGGCCCGGCAGCCGCGGCACCAGCGAGGGCGTGCGCTCCATCACCCTGGATGAGTCGGCGCTCCGGTTCGAGCTGACGCCCGAGGCCGCCGACGCGCTGGGGACCGAGACCACGTTCGAGGCCCGCCTCGAACTGCCGCCCGAGACGATCGCCGAGCTCCGCACCGCCCTGGGCTTCGTGCTCGGACCTGTCGCCCAGGCCCCGGAGCGCATCGGCTTCTGAAGCCGGGGTCAGCCGGCGAGAGGCTGGGCCGCGCGGGCCTGGGGGGTGGTGAGGGCGGTGAGGAGGCCGGGGAACGCCTCGTCCATCTCGTCCCGGCGCAGGGTGTTCATCCGGGCGGTCCCGACGTAGTACTGCCGGATCAGGCCCGCCTCGCGCAGCACGTTGAAGTGGTGGGTGGCGGTGGACTTGCTGACCGGTATGTCGAAGTCGCCGCACTTGATGTCCTCGCCGGAGGCGTCGAGCTGCGTGACGATGCTCCGGCGTACCGGATCGACGAGGGCTTCCAGCACCTGCTGGAGGCCGAACTGTGACACCTCGGGGTGCGGCGGTGTGCGTCCCATGGGCCAATAGTACGACAGACATCGAAGTTTGACGACGATCGTACTTCTCTCTACAGTGAGCCGCGTTCGAGCTGAGAGAGAAGGACGTTGTCATGGCGAGGACTGTGCGGTTCCACGAGGTCGGCGGGCCCGAGGTGATGCGGCTGGAGGACCTGGAGCCAGGCGAGCCGGGGCCGGGCGAGGTGCGGATCCGGGTGGACGCGATCGGGGTCAACCGGGCGGAGGCGCTGTTCCGGAGCGGCCGGTACATCGAGCCGGTCAAGCGGTTCCCGGCCGGGCTCGGCTCCGAGGCCGCGGGGGTGATCGAGGCGATCGGCCCGGAGGTGACCGGGTTCGAGGAGGGGCAGGCGGTCAGCGTCGTGCCGAACTTCTCCTACAACGACTACGGCATGTACGCCGAACGGGCGATCGCGCCGGCGAGCTCGCTCGTGCCGCGCCCCGACGGGGTGGACGCGGTCTCCGGCGCGGCGGTGTGGATGCCCTACCTGACGGCCTATGGCGCGATGGTGGAGGTCGGCGGGATGCGGGCGGGCGACGTGGCGGTGGTGAACGCGGCCTCCAGCGGCGTCGGCCTGGCCGCGATCCGCACGGCCGGCCGCCTGGGCGCCACGCCGATCGCCGTCACCCGCACCGATGCCAAGAGACGGCGGCTGATCGAGGAGGGCGCGGCCGAGGTGATCGTCTCGGACGAGGAGGACGTGGCGGGCCGCATCCTGACGCTGACCGGCGGCCGGGGCGCCGAGTACGTCTTCGACGCCGTCGCCGGACCGGGCGTGACGGAGCTGGCCAGAGCGGTGGCGGCCGATGGGACGCTGTTCCTGTGGGGTGCGCAGAGCGGGCAGCCGACGCCCTATCCGGGGTTCGACCTGGGCATGCCGGCGCTGAACCTGCGCACGTACACGGTGCATGAGATCACCAGGGATCCGCGGCGGATGCGCCGCGCCGCGGCGTTCGTCGCCTCGGGGCTGCGCACCGGGGCCTTCCGCGCGGTGGTGGACCGCGTGTTCCCGCTGGAGGAGGTCGTGGGGGCGCACCGGCACATGGAGTCCAACACCCAGTTCGGCAAGATCGTCGTCACGCCGTAGTTGCCTTCTGTACCTACTAGTATGTACGCTCGTGGCGTGGACATGAGGGAACGGTTGATCGAGAGCACCCGCGAGCTGCTGTGGGAGCGCGGCTACGTGGGCACCTCGCCGAAGGCGATCCAGCAGCGGTCCGGGGCGGGCCAGGGCAGCATGTACCACCACTTCCGCGGCAAGCCCGACCTGGCGCTGGCCGCGATCACCCGCAGCGCCGAGGAGATGCGCGCCCGCGCGGAGGCGGAGCTGTCCGGGCCGGGCAGCCCGGTCAGGCGGATCACCGCCTACCTGAGCCGGGAGCGCGACGCGCTGCGGGGCTGCCCGGTCGGCCGGCTGACCCAGGACCCGGACGTGATGGCCGATCCCGAGCTGCGCCGTCCGGTCGAGGAGACCTTCTCCTGGCTGCGGACCCGGCTCGCCGCCGTCCTCGCGCAAGCGCAGGCCGACGGCGAGCTCGCCGCCGGGCCGGACCCGGT
>NZ_JBSFTC010000625.1:0-3024 GCF_053590415.1 Nonomuraea sp. NPDC003201 | reverse complement strand
GCACCGGCTCGACCGGTAGTCCGAGTTGCCGGCCGATGACGGTCGCGATGTCGCGTACCGCGTCGCCCTCGTCGGCCACGGCGTGCCAGGTCGTTGAAACTCTCCCGCAGCCCGGCCCAGCGCCGTCGCCCGGCAGGCGGCGCAAACTCTCCGGCACCGGTTCAACGACAGCCTTGAAGCCATGAGTGCTGACGACTACGACCCGATATCCGGGCAAACCCACGCCGAGGCGGGGCTGCCGGGTCCGATGATCGTGCTGGCCGGCGGGGTGCTCGTCGGTGCGATCAACATCTACCTCGCGGCGAGCCTGCTGCCGACCGCGGTGGCCGACCTCGGCGGCGCGGGCTTCTACGCCTGGAACATGACCATCTACCTCGTCGCCATGGTGATCGCGACGATGCTCGCCGGCCGGTTCCTGTCCCGGTGGGGGAACGTCGGCGCGTACCTGGTGGGCTTCGCCGTCTTCACGGCGGGTTCGCTGGCCTGCGCGCTGAGCCCGGCGATGGCGGTGCTGCTGGCCTCGCGCGGCGTTCAGGGGTTCGGGGCGGGGCTGCTGTCGGGGCTGGGGTTCGCCGTCATCCGGTCGGCGCTGCCGCCCCGGCTCTGGACGCGCGGCACCGCGCTGATGTCGGCGATGTACGGCGTCGGCAACTTCGCCGGTCCGGCGCTGGGCGGGCTGTTCGCCCAGCTGGGCTCGTGGCGGCTGGCGTTCGCGGTGATGGCGGTGGTCTCGGCGGTGTGCGGCGCGTTCGTGCCCCGCGTGCTGCCGGGCGGCCTGGCGCACGACCGGGACCTGCGCCCGCCGGTCCCGGTCGTGTCCCTGCTGCTGGTCATGGCGGCCGCCGGGGCCGTGAGCGTGGTGGGGGTGCTGGCGGGCACGCCGGCGAAGGCGGCCGGCCTCGGCGCGGCGGTGCTGCTGGTGGCCGGGTTCGTCGTCCATGAGCGGGGCAGTGAGCTGCGGGTCTTTCCGCAGGCGACGTACCGGAGCGGTTCGTCGTTGAAGTGGGTCTATCTGACGCTGGGGCTGCTGGCCTGCGGGGTCGCGGCCGAGTCGTTCCTGCCGCTGTTCGGTCAGCGGCTGGCCGGGCTGGCGCCGCTGGTGGCGGGGTTCTTCGCCGCGGCGATCTCGTTGGGCTGGTCGCTCACCCAGATCGGCAGCTCGTCGGTGACGGGCGGGCGCGCGGTGCGCCGGCTGCGCGTGCTCGGCCCGGTGCTGCTGGCCGCCGGCCTGCTCGTCCAGGGGCTGCTGCAGCGCGAGGAGACGCCGCTGTGGCTGGTGGCGGTGTGGGTGCCGGTGCTGTTCGTGGCCGGGGCGGGCATCGGGCTGGCCTATCCGCACCTGTCGGTGGCCGCGATGTCCAGTACGCAGGATCCGGAGGAGGGCAGGCGGGCGGCCGCGGGGATCGCCACGGTGACGAGTCTGTCGATCGCGTTCGGCACGGCGGTGGCGGGGGTCCTGGTCAACCTGGGCGGCGGGTCGATGCTCGACTCGGCGCGGTACGTGTTGTTCGGGCTCGCGCTCCTGTGCGCGCTCGGCGCCCTGACCGCGCACGCGGCCAACCGGACGGACCCCGCGCTCGCCGCCGATCGCGATTGACGCTGCCGTGGGAGGCGTTCTTACCCGATGACATCCGTAGCGCTTCTCCTCCGGGCCGCGTCCGCGGCGAGAATCTCCGACAAATCGCTTGAGGTTCCACCGGGTGGAAGGTGCAGATTCGAGTCATGAACGACGCGACGGGTCTTTACACGATCGGGCAGCTGGCCCGGCGCACGGGGCTGCAGGCGCGCACCATCCGCTTCTGGTCCGATCGCGGCGTCGTCCCCCCGGTCCAGAGGTCGGGGGGCGGCTACCGGCTCTATGACGCGGAGGCGGTCGCGCGGCTGGACCTGGTCCGGACACTTCGCGATCTTGGGCTCGGTCTCGACGCCGTCCAGCAGGTGCTGGAGCAGCGGGCCACGCTGAGCGACGTGGCGGACCTGCACGTCAAAGCGCTCGACGCCGAGATCCGCACCCTGAAGGTACGCCGGTCCGTCCTGCGCGTGCTCGCCAACCGTGACAGCTCTACCAAGGAGATCGCATTGATCAACGCGCTGGCCCGACTGTCGGCACGGGAACGTCAGCAGATCATCGACGATTTCGTCGACCGCGCCTTCGCCGGCGTCGTCGACGAGGACGCCGCGCTGGTCGCGGGCTGGATGCGCGACCTGCCGCCGGACCTTCCCGAGGACCCCACCTCCGAACAGATCAACGCATGGGTGGAACTGGCCGAACTGGTGGACGACGACGGCTTCCGGCAGACGGTCCGAAGGATGGTTCTCAGCGGCGAGGACGACAACCGCCTGGAGTACGGCCTCAACCTCCGGCCCTTGGTCCTGGAACACGCCGGCGCCGCCCTGTCACGCGGCATCGCGCCGGAATCGGCCGGGGCGCGACCGATCCTGAGGCGGATCGTCCCCGACAACCTTCCCGCCGAGGAGACCGCCGCCCTGATCATGTGGCTGGACATGGTCGCCGAGCCCCGAGTGGAGCGGTACTGGCAGCTCCTGAGCATCCTCAAGGGCCAGAAGCCGTCCCCACCGGCGGTACCGGCCTTCGCATGGGTGCTGGCCGCGCTGCGCGCACACCGCTGATCCTTTCACCGCATCCACAAGGGGACAGCGCCGACCGCTCCGCTGCCGGGACCCCCGTTCACAGCAGCAGCGCGGCGAGATCTTCCCATTGACGCAGCGGCGGCCGGTCCGGTGTGGCCGTGAGCACATGCAGGCTGACGTGATCCGCGCCGGCCTCGAGGTGCTCACCGACGCGGCGGGCGACGTCCTCGGGGCCGCCGGTCGCCACCAGCGCGCCGACCAGCCGTTCGTCCAGCGACTCGGGGTCGTCGAAGCCCAGGTCGCGCAGCGGTGTGAGCCGGTTGGGCAGGGCGGCGGCCGCGTGGGCGCGGGCCAGCTCGGCCGCGCGGGGACGAGACGGGTCGAGGACGGCGAGCTGGGTGACCGCGAGCAGCGCCCGCGGCCCGAGCAGGC
>NZ_JBSFTC010000624.1:0-3039 GCF_053590415.1 Nonomuraea sp. NPDC003201 | reverse complement strand
CCAGGCGAGCTGCTCGTGTGGTGGTCCGGTGGTCGCGTAAATGTCCCTGTCGACGAGGTCGATGTGCACCAGATTCACCCTCTTGATCAAGCGCTGCGGGGTCACCGTCGAGGCGCTCGAAGGGGACGGCGACGGGCGCCTGCGCCGCGCCCGCCTGTCCGACGGCACCACGCTCGACGTGGACGTGGCGGTGGCCGCGCTCGGCGCGGAGCGCAACGTCGAATGGCTGGAGGGCTCCGGGCTGGCCGCCGGGGTGTGGGGCGTCGCCTGCGACGCGGGCTGCCGCGCGTTCGACGTCAACGCCCTGGTCACCGACAACGTCTTCGTCGCCGGCGACGTGGCGCGCTTCCCGCATCCGGTGTACGAGTACCAGTTCCTCTCCCTCGAACACTGGGGCAACGCGGTGACCCAGGCCCAGGTCGCGGCGCACAACATGATCAGCGCCGAGAGCGACCGCTGGCCGCACGTGTCGCTGCCGGTCTTCTGGTCCGCCCAGTTCGGCGTCAACATCAAGTCCGTCGGCGTGCCGACCTTCGCCGACGAGGTCGTCATCGCGCAGGGCTCGGTCGCCGATCGCCGGTTCGTCGCCGTCTACGGCAACCGGGGCCGCACCACGGCCGCCGTCGCCTTCGACCAGGCGATGTGGCTCGACTTCTACCAGGCGCAGATCGAGCGGGCCGCGCCGTTCCCGCCCGGCCCCGGCATGGTCGGGCAGCCCGACGGCCTCCAGATCATGCCGGCCGACGTACCGCAGCGGATCTCCCCCGCCTACGGCGCGACCGTGGTGCTGACCGGCCACAACCCGGACGAGCGCCGCGTGACGCTGCAGCGGCGGCACTGAACCACACCGAGCGAGCACATCAGGGAGCCGTCACAGTGGCAGAGGAAGTGACAGGGGCAAGCGTCTACGAGCAGATCCTCGACTACGCCAGCCGCGCCGATCCGTACCCGCTCTACGCCGAGCTCCGCAGGACCCCGGTGGCGCGGCAGGCGGACGGCAGCTATGCGGTCAGCGGCTACCGGGAGATCGTCGCGCTGCTGCACGACCCGCGCGTCAGCTCCGACGTTCGCAACATTCCCGACATCGCCGCCGAGCAGGAGTCGGGGACGGCGCTGCCGTCGTCCTTCATCAGGACCGACCCGCCGGACCACGACCGGATCCGCTCCATGATGATGCGGCACTTCGGGCCGCCCCACTCCCCCGGCCGGGTCGACGGCATGGAACCCCGGATGATGCGGATCGTCACGGACCTGATCGACCGGTTCGCCGGGAAGACCCGGGTCGACATCGTCGAGGACTTCGCCTATCCGTTGCCGGTCACGGTGATCTGCGAGCTGCTGGGCGTGCCCCGCGAGGACGAGCCCCGCTTCCACCGGTGGTCGCAGGCCATCATCGAGACCATCGACCCGACGACCGGGAGCGTCGCCGAGCGGGAGCGGCGGAACATGGAGGTCAGGACGGAGCTCGGCACGTACATGGAGGAGCTGATGGACGTCCACCGGCGGCGGCCGGGCGACGACCTGCTCTCGGCCATCGTCACCGATCCGGCCGTCGACCTGCGGCTGGAGGAGCTGCTGAGCGCCGCCGCGACGCTGCTCGTCGCCGGCCACGAGACCACCGTCAACCTCGTCACCAACGGCATGCTCACCCTGCTG
This sequence comes from Nonomuraea sp. NPDC003201, assembly GCF_053590415.1. Taxonomy (NCBI): domain Bacteria; kingdom Bacillati; phylum Actinomycetota; class Actinomycetes; order Streptosporangiales; family Streptosporangiaceae; genus Nonomuraea; species Nonomuraea sp. NPDC003201. The sequence goes on along the minus strand of NZ_JBSFTC010000624.1, from coordinate 1,383 downwards.
CGCAACCCCCGCGTGCTGGACCGGCTGCGCCACGAGCCCGACCTGGTCGTCGGCACGGTCGAGGAGCTGCTCCGCTTCGAGCCGCCGGTGCAGCTGCTCAGCCTGCGCCGCTCCGCGCTGGCCGACATCGACATCGCGGGCACGACGATCCCGAAAGGCGCCATCATCAGCCTCGTGCTCGCCGCCGGGAGCCGTGATCCCGCGCGTTTCCCCGATCCCGACCGTTTCGACCCCGACCGGCGGGACAACCAGCACCTCGGCTTCGGCAGCGGCATCCACTACTGCTTCGGGGCCCCGCTGGCGCGGCTGGAGACGCAGCTCGCGCTGGGCGAGCTCGCGCGGCGGCTGGTCAACCCGCGCCTGGTCGCCGACCCGCCGCCGTACCGGCCGAACCCGGGCCTGCGCGGGCCCCGGCACCTCTACGTGGAGTTCGACGACGTCCTTCCCACATGAGCGATCCGCGCCTCGCCGACGGGGTGATTCAGTCGGGGCCGTTCTCGTTGCAGACTGGCCCGATGGGGGTGCGGGTCCGGGTCGAGGGCGTCGTTCAGGGGGTGGGGTTCCGGCCGTTCGTGCACGGGCTGGCCACGCGGCTCGGGCTGGCGGGCCGGGTGGGCAACGACGCGCACGGCGTCTTCGTCGAGCTGGAGGGCGGGGGCGGCCAGATCGCGGAGTTCCTGGTACGGCTGGAGCGCGACGCGCCCCCGCTGGCCGCGATCGAGCGGGTGACGGTCACCTCCCGTGCGGTGCGTGCCGACGGCCGGTTCCGGATCGTCGCGAGCGATCCGTCGGGGGCCTCACGCACGCTGGTGTCGCCCGACATCGCGACCTGCGCCGACTGCCTGGCGGAGCTGGCCGACCCCGGCGACCGGCGCTACCGCTACCCGTTCGTCAACTGCGTCAACTGCGGGCCGCGGCTGACGATCGTGCGGGCGATGCCGTACGATCGGCCGCTGACCACGATGGCGGGGTTCGCCATGTGCGACGGCTGCCTGGCCGAGTACCACGATCCGGCCGACCGGCGCTTCCACGCGCAGCCCATCTGCTGCCCGGCCTGCGGCCCCGCGCTCAGGCTCATCAGTGCGACGGGCGAGCTCGTCGGCGCGGTGGGCGGCCCACCGGCAGAGCTCGTCGGTGCGGCAGGCGACCCGCTGGCCGGGGCCGTGCGGGTGCTGCGCCGGGGCGGGGTGCTGGCGGTGAAGGGGCTCGGCGGCTACCACCTGTCGGTGCCGGCCGCCGACGAGGACGCCGCCGCCGAGCTGCGGCGGCGCAAGCAGCGCGAGGACAAGCCGTTCGCGGTCATGGTCGCCGACCTGGCCGCGGCCCGGCGGCTGTGCGAGGTGGACGAGGCCGGCGCGGCGCTCCTGACCGACCGCGCGCGGC
>NZ_JBSFTC010000623.1:0-3079 GCF_053590415.1 Nonomuraea sp. NPDC003201 | reverse complement strand
GCCGTCGGCCAATCCCGACCTGACCGTGAGCGGCCTCTCGTCCTCCCCGGCCGCGCCGGTGGAGACCGACGCGGTCACGCTGTCGGCCACGGTCACCGCCGCCCACGTCGCCGCGGGACGCGACCCGGCGTTCCTGGAGCGCGTCGCCGAACGTGTGCTGGCCACCCGCGAGGCGGGGCCCCGGCACCTGTCCGCCGAGCTGCAGCTGGTCCGCGCCGCCTTCCGCGAGTTCGCCGCCGACCGCGTCGCCCCCGTCGCCGACCGCATCCACCGCGACGACGAGGACATCCCCGCCGACATCATCGACGGGCTCGCCGGCATGGGCTGCTTCGGGCTGTCGATCCCGGCCGAGTACGGCGGCGGCGCCGAGGGCGACGAACTGGCCGCCATGGTGGTCGTGACCGAGGAACTGTCCCGGGCCTCGCTGGGCGCCGCCGGCTCGCTCATCACGCGTCCCGAGATCATCGCCACCGCGATCGCCCGCGGCGGCACCGAGGAGCAGAAACGGCGCTGGCTGCCGATGATCGCCTCGGGGGAGCGCCTGTGCGCCGTGGCGGTCACCGAGCCCGACTTCGGCTCCGACGTCGCCAGGATCACCACGAGCGCGACCCGCGACGGCGACGAATGGGTGCTGAACGGCGTCAAGACCTGGTGCACCTTCGCCGGCCGGGCCCACTACCTCCTCGTCCTGGCCCGCACCGACCCGGCCGGGCACCGGGGCCTTTCGCTCTTCGTGGTGGACAAACCCTCCTTCACCGGCCACGAATGGCGCCTGACCCAGGAGGGCGGCGGGTCCGTCGAGGGACGTGCCATCCGTACGCTCGGCTATCGGGGCATGCACTCGTTCGAGGTGCGCTTCGACGGCTGGCGCGTCCCCGCGGCCGACCTGATCGGCGGGGAGGGCGGTCTCGGGCGCGGGTTCTACCTGCAGATGCAGGCGTTCGCCAACGCGCGGCTGCAGACCGCCGCCAGGGCCGTCGGGGTCATGCAGTCGGCGCTGGAGCTGGCCGTGGACTACGCGCGGCAGCGGTCGATCTTCGGCCGGCCGCTCGCGGACTACCAGCTGACCCGCGCCAAGATCGCCAGGATGGCCGGGTCGATCGCCGCCTGCCGGGCCTTCACGTTCGCCGCGGCCCGGGCCGTGACGGCCGGCGACGGCCAGCTGGAGGCCGCGCAGGTGAAGCAGCTCGCCTGCCGGGCGGCCGAATGGGTCACCAGGGAGGCCCAGCAGCTGCACGGCGGCTACGGGTACGCGGAGGAGTACGGCATCTCGCGGCTGTTCGTGGACGCGCGCGTGCTGTCCATCTTCGAGGGCGCCGACGAGGTCCTCGCCCTGCGGGTGATCGCCCGCAGGCTGATGAAGCCCTGACGGCGAAATCGGTTGGCGGAGGCCGCTGATCAGCCGAGATCATGGCCCTCATGTCGATCCGTACGGCCCGTGAAGCCGATCTGCCCGCCCTGCTCGCCCTCGCCGTCGCCTTCTACGAGGAGGACGGCTTCACCACGCCGGAAGGCGACCTCAGCGCCAACCTCACCACCTTGATCACCTCGCCCGCGGCCCGGGTCGCGGTGAGCGAGGAGCACGGCCGGATCATCGCGTTCGCGATCACCACGACCTCGTTCGGCCTCGAGTCCGGGCTGATCGCCGAGCTCGAAGATCTCTACGTCGCCCCGGAGGCGCGCAGGCGCGGCGAGGCGAACCGGCTGATCGAGGACAGCCGGAGCTGGGCCGCGGAGCTGGGATGTTCCCTCCTGGAGATCGTGATCGCCCCCAACGGCAACGACGTGAGCCATCTCTTCGCCTTCTACGGCAAGCGCGGGTTCCAGGACAAGGGGCGCCGCCTGCTCAGCCAACCGCTGTCCAGGACGTGATCACGCTCTGGTGGCGACCTGGAGAGGCCGGCGGACGCCGGTGGCGGCGGCGCGGTCGCGCCACCAGTGCAGGCCGGCGGCGTCGGCCTGCTGTTCGAGGGCGGTGAGGTGGGCGGTGGCGGCGTCGTGATGGCCGGTGGCGGTGGCGAGCAGGGCGAGGTACCAGTCGACGGGGCCCAGGCAGAGCACGGCTGACAGGGCGGAGATGCGGCCGCTGTACGGGAGCAGGGCGGTGTAGGCGGTACGGCATTCGTGGGTGCGGCCGAGCGCGGCGACGGCGGCGGCGCGCAGGCAGGTGGCCGACAGCCAGGACCAGTCCCGGGGAGGAGCTTGACGGGGGCCGCCGTTGAGGCGCCGCGCGTGGTCGAGGTGGCCCTGGGCGCACAGGTGCAGGGTGGTGGCGTCGTGGTGCAGGGTGGGATGGACGCCGCGGACGGCGGCGATGAGCGGCGCGGCGTCGGCGATGGCGCCGCGGTGGTGGCTGAGCGCGACGCGGCCGGTGGCGACGGTCTGGCGGGCGTGCCAGAGGTTGAGGTGGCGGGCCTGGTCGTCGGCGTCGTCGTAGAGACGGTCGGCCTCGTCGAAGCGGCCGTCGAGGGTGAGCCGGTTGGCGTGCCAGAGGGTGTGCTGGAAGCGGGGCCAGGGCAGCGGGTGGAGTTCCAGGAGAGCGTCGCAGCGGGCGGCGGCCCGGTCGGCGCCGGCCACGTCGAACGCCTCCAGGCGCCCGCAGGCGTCCACCATGCCGGCGAGCAGCTCGACCTGGGGGTTGCCGGTGTGTTCCGCCAGGTCGTGTAACTCGCCGGTGAGATCCGTCAACCCGGTGAGGGCCCGGGGCCGGGGGATGGTGAGACGGCGGTCGTCGCGGGTGCGGGTGAACGGGCGGGGGTCGTCCGCCGGGTGCTGGCCTGAGGGGTGCTGGCCCGCGTGATGCTGGGCTGCCGGGTGCCGGTCCGCCAAGGGCAGGCCCGCCAGGTGCCGGTCCGCCAGGGGTCGGTCCGTCAGGGGTCGGTCCGTCATGGGCCGGTCCGCTTGGTACGGGTCGCGCAGCAGCGACAGCGACGGCTTGCCGAGTGCGGTGAGGGCGCGTACCACCAGCCCGGCGCCCGCGTCGGCGCGGTCACGCCTGCGCAGATGGAGGCCATCCGGAAGCTGATCGTCTCGATGCCCGGCGTCAAGGACGTGTTCTTCGAGGACCAGGCGGCGGCTT
>NZ_JBSFTC010000622.1:0-3092 GCF_053590415.1 Nonomuraea sp. NPDC003201 | reverse complement strand
GCTCGACCGGCTCATCGGCCCGGTCTCGCACCGCGGCTCGCCCGCGACGTACCTGGAGGCGGCCCGCACGGCGCGGGCCCAGCGCAACTGACCGCCCGCGCCCTGCGGCGGTCCGACGCGGCGGAGGCACTGGCCGGGGCCGACGTCGTCGCGTGCTGCACGACAGCGAGAGAACCGCTGTTCCCGGGTAAGCTCGCCCGCGACGGCGGCACCGTCGTCGCGGTCGGGTCGCACGAGCCCGGCGCCCGCGAGCTCGACGGCGACCTCATCGCCCGCGCCACCGTGGTCGTCGAGGCCAGGGCGGCCGCCCTGGAGGAGGCGGGCGATCTGCTCATCCCGATCCGCGAGGGCACGATCACCGCTGGTCATCTCGCGGGCAACCTCGCCGACCTCGTCGCGGGTCGGGTGGTCGCCGGCACGGGACCGCGCGTGTTCAAGAGCACGGGCATGGCCTGGGAGGACCTCGTGGTCGCGGCCGCCGCGTACGAGGCGTGGAAGTAGAAAGGGATGCGGATGGCTGCCGAGGACCGGCTCGACCTGCCGATGGTGGGGGAGCGGCAGAGCCTGCGCGAGCAGGTCGCGCACGCGCTGCGTGCCGCGCTGATCACCGGCGAGATGCGGCCGGGAGTGGTCTACTCCGCGCCGGTGCTGGCCGCCCAGTTCGGCGTCTCGGCCACGCCGGTGCGCGAGGCCATGCTCGACCTCGCCAAGGAGGGTCTGGTCGAGGCGGTGCGCAACAAGGGCTTCCGGGTGACCGAGCTGTCCGACCGCGACCTCGACGAGCTCACGGAGATCCGCCAGCTGATCGAGGTGCCCACCGTCGCCCGGCTGGCCGGCGGCGCGCGGGAGGCGGAGCTCGAGCGGCTCAGGCCCGTCGCCGAGGAGATCGTCTCGGCCGCCGAACGCGGTGACCTGCTCGCGTACGTGGACGCCGACCTGCGCTTCCACGTCGAGCTGCTGACCCTGGCGGGCAACGCCCACCTGGTCGAGGTGGTACGCGACCTGCGCAACAGGGCCAGGCTCTACGGCCTGTCCCAGCTCCGGGAGCGCGACGTGCTGGGCGAGTCGGCCAGGGAGCACCTGGCGCTGCTCGACGCGCTCAAGAGCGGCGACCGCCAGGCCGTCGAACACCTCATGAAGGAGCACATCGGCCACGTGCGGGGGATCTGGGCCGAGCACTGAGGAGCCGCCCGTGGGTGGACTCGTCCGTTTTTCGCCCACTAAGTTCTGACATTTGGGGATCGCGCGGAGCGGGATGGCGGTACTCTCATCTCGGGTCGAAAGAGCGACGCCCCAAGCGTCCGCCGGCGGCCCCGTCGTCCAGGTCCCAAGCGGACCGGCCACCACCGATTCCGGTGGGTGGCGCATGCCAGGTCACGCGGACACCCGCACTCCGCTGACCTTCCATGGGCTCGGCCTACCCCGCCCACCAAAGCCGAGCCCTCCGCCGCGCGCCCGAGACCCCATCCCACGGGCGCGCGGCGGCCCGCCACAGCTCCCGCGTCAGACCTTGCGCCGCCGGGTCGAGCCCAGGCTGGCGGCCACGATGCAGACGATCGCCGCCCACTGCTGCGCGTGCAGGACCTCGTTCAGCAGCATCACGCCGATCAGCGCCGCCACGGCCGGCTCCAGGCTCATGAGGATGCCGAACACCTGCTTGGGCATCCGCCGCAGCGCCTGGAGTTCGAGTGAGTACGGGATCACCGACGACAGCAGCCCCACGCCGAGCCCGATCAGCAGCAGCTCCGGCTGCAGCAGCTCCGCCCCGCCCGTCGCGATGCCGACGGGGGCGACCACCAGGGCCGACACGATCATCGCGAACGACAGCCCGCTCGTCCCGGGGAATCGCTGGCCGGCCGCCGCCGACAGCAGGATGTACCCGGCCCAGCCGACGGCCGCCAGCATCGCGAACCCGATGCCGAGCCAGCTCACCGACGCCGACTGCCCCCATGGCGCCAGCAGCACCACACCCGCGCCCGCCAGGCCGATCCACAGCAGGTCGATCCTGCGCCGCGAGGCCGCCACGGCCACCCCCAGCGGCCCCAGGAACTCGATGGCCACCGCGATCCCCATCGGCAGCCGCGACAAAGCCTCGTAGAACGTCAGGTTCATGAGGGCGAGCGTCACCCCGAACCCGATCCCCACCGCCCAGTCGCGCCAGGACAGGCCCTTCAGCCGGGGCCGGACGAGCGCCCCCATGATCAGCGCCCCGGCCATGATCCGCAGGAACACCACCGCGCTCGGCGGCAGCGCCGCGAACAGCTCCTTCGCGAACCCGGCGCCCAGCTGCACCGAGACGATGGCCAGCAGCACGAGCCCGGACGGCGGGATCGAGTCGGCGGCCGTGCGCAGCAGGTTTCCCGGCCTGGGCAGGCCGGAACCGCGATCGAAGGGATCGTCGAGGGCGAACGCGGTCACAGGACTCCTCACGGGCTTCAGGGGATGACGGTCAGAGCGTACTCGTGGCCTGCGACATGACCCGACATAGGGTGTTCTGGATGGCTCTTGGATCATTGATCGTATGAAGTCCCCCGCGAGTCTCGCCCGGCCGCCGCTGGCCCTGTCCGCGGCCTCGTTCGTCAGCAGCTTCGACCGCTTCGCCGTGAGCCCCATGCTCGTGCTGATCGCGGTGGACCTGAAGGTCCCGCTGTCCGCCGCCGTCGCGGCCGCCAGCGGCTACTACCTGGCCTACGGGCTCACCCAGCCGCTGTGGGGGCTGCTGTCGGACCGGTTCGGCCGCGTGCGGGTGATGCGCGGGACGCTGTTCGGCGCGGCGCTGGCGGGGCTGGCCTCGGCGCTGATGCCGGCCCTGGGGGCGCTGGTGGTGGCCAGGATCGTGACGGGCGCCTGCTTCGGAGCGGTGATCCCGACCGGGCTGACGTACGTGGGCGACACCGTGGAGCCGTCGACCCGGCAACGCGCGCTGACCGATCTGATGGGCGCCGCCGCCCTCGGCACGGCCCTGGCCACCGGGCTGAGCGGGGTGCTCGCGGGCCTGGTGGACTGGCGGGTGGCGTTCACCGTGCCCGCCGCCTGCGCCCTGGCCTGCGCGCTCGCGCTGCGCTCGCTGCCGGAGCCGTCCCGCGCCCGCC
>NZ_JBSFTC010000621.1:0-3101 GCF_053590415.1 Nonomuraea sp. NPDC003201 | reverse complement strand
GCCGCCCTCACCGGCGCCGGCCTGGCCGCCGCCGCCATCGCCGGTGGACGCCGCGGCCTCACCGTCGCCGGTCTGCTGGCCGGTGCGGTGTGGGCCTACGACCTGGGCCTCAAACGGACGGCGGCGGGCCCCGCCTCGATGGCCGCCTGCCGCGCGCTGGACGTGCTCCTGGGTGCCGGCTCGGACGGGAGAGCCGCCGTGCCGATGGCACTGGCGGTCGGCGCGCACACCTACGGGATCAGCATCCTCGGCCGGGCCGAGGTGACGGGGGCGGTACCCGGGACAGCCGAGCGCGCGCTCGTGGCCACCACCGCGGCGGCCGGTCTGGCGGCTGCGGCCAGCCTGCGCAGGGGAGCCGCCGCTCGGGCGGGCGCCGGTGTCCTCATCGCCGGCTATCTCGCCTTCACCCTCCCTGTCCAAGCCGGATTGCGGGCCCGTCCCGATCCCGAGAACGTGCGGCACGCCGTCCGGCTGAGCATCCTCGCCCTGATCCCGCTCCAGGCGGCGGCGCTCGCCGGGAACGGGCGGTTCGGGGCGGCGGGCGCGCTGCTGTGCTCGCTGCCCCTGGGCAGATGGCTCTCGTCCCGGATGGCGACATCGTGAAGTGGGCCTACTGCACCAACGGCTTCGCCGACCACCGGCTTTCCGAGGCGCTCGCGGTCCTGGCCGATCTGGGGTACACGGGTGCGGCGATCACGCTCGACCACGGCCATCTCGACCCCCACTCCCCCGGCCTGGCGGCGGAGGTGTCGCGGATCGCCGGGCTCCTCGAACGCCTCGGCCTCGATGCCGTGGTCGAGACGGGCGGGCGTTACACCCTCGATCCCCTGCGCAAACACCATCCGACCCTCATCAGCGATGACTCTGAGCGCAGAGTGGAGTTCCTGACCACCGCGATGCGGGTCGCCGCCGATCTGGGCGCTCCCGTGGTGCATCTGTGGAGCGGGGTCCGGCCCGACGGCATGCCGGAGGCGGAGGCGTACACGCGGCTGGCCCGCCAGTGCGCACGGCTGCTCGACGAGGCCGACCACGTGGGTGTCACATTGGGATTCGAACCCGAACCCGGGATGCTCGTCGCCGACCTGGACGGCTTCGATCGGCTGCGTGCGATGCTCGGCGACCATCCCCGGTTCGGCCTCACCCTCGACATCGGGCACTGCCACTGCGTGGAGCGGGAGGACCTGCCCGCCTGCGTCCGGCGGGCGCTGCCGTACACCGTGCACGTCCAGATCGAGGACATGCGCCGCGCGGTCCACGAGCACCTGGAGTTCGGCGAGGGTGAGATCGACTTCGTGCCGGTGCTCGCCGAGCTGCGCGGTTACTCGGGTCTCGTGGCCGTGGAGCTGGCCCGGCACGGCCACGCGGCCCCGCAGGTCGCCCGCCGATCGATCGAGTTCCTGAGGAGAGCACATGAAGGAGCCGGCACAGGAGTGGCTGGCGCAGGCCGTCCGGCAGGTCGAGGCTGACCCTTACGCGATCCACCGGCTCTTCCCGCAGGCCGAACGGCGGGGCGGCCCCGGCGCCCGGAGCGCGCTGCTCGGCGCGCTGGACGGTCGCCCCGCGGTGATCCGCAACCTGTACGAGGCCGGCGACAGTGGCGAGCGGCTGGCGATCCTGACCGTCCTGCACGAGCTCGATTCGGAAGGGACGACGGTCGGGCTGGTGGAGGACGCGCTGCGCACCAATGACGCGCGGTTGGTCGCCGCGGCCCTCGGGCCGTACGGGTCGGCGTGGCTGGACGACCATGCCTTCCGTCAGGGAGTGCTCAAGTGCGTCTTCATGTCGATCCCGCTGGCCTCGGTGACCGGCCTGGAGCGCCGGTTCGACGCCGAGCTGGCCCGGATGCTGTCGGACTACGCGGCGGAGCGGCGGGCGGCCGGCCGGCCCGTTCCGCCCGATGTCATGGAGAGGATCTGAATGCGTATCTTCGACCCGCACATCCACATGACCTCCCGGACCACCGACGACTACCAGCGCATGCACGCCGCGGGGGTGCGGGCCGTGGTGGAGCCCGCTTTCTGGCTGGGGCAGCCCCGTACCAACGTCGGCAGCTTCCTCGACTACTTCGACGCGCTGCTCGGCTGGGAGCCCTACCGCGCCGCGCAGTACGGCATCCGCCACCACTGCGCGCTCGCGCTCAACCCGAAGGAGGCGAACGATCCGCGGTGCGCGGAGGTGCTGGCCGAGTTGCCGCGATACCTGCTGAAGGACTCCGTCGTCGCGGTCGGCGAGGTCGGCTACGACTCGATGACGGCGGAGGAGGAACGGGCCTTCGAGGCACAGCTCGCCCTGGCACGGGAGAACGATCTCCCCGTCCTCGTGCACACGCCGCACCGGGACAAGGCCGCCGGCACCCGCCGGACCCTCCACGTGGTCCGGGACGCCGGGATACCCCCCGAACGGGTGCTCATCGACCACCTCAACGAGCTGACCGTCGGCATGGTCGCGGACTCGGGCTGCTGGATGGGGTTCTCGATCTACCCCGACACCAAGATGGACCCGGACCGGATGGTGTCCGTCCTCAAGGAGTACGGCACGTCCAGGATGCTCGTGAACTCGGCCGCGGACTGGGGACGCAGTGATCCGCTGAAGACGCGCGAGGTCGCCGACGCCATGCTCGCGGCAGGCTTCGGCGAGGACGACGTGGACCAGGTGCTCTGGCGCAATCCGGTGACCTTCTACGGGCAGAGCGGCCGGCTCAGCCTGGAGGCGGGCACCGAGGCGGCCCCCGACTACGCCGGCAACACGATCAAGCGAGGCTGACTCATGAGGCTGCGCCACCCGGACGGCTCGACGATCCACCTCGCCTACTGCACCAACGTGCACCCGGCCGAGGACCTCCCCGGCATCCACCGCCAACTCTCCGGTATCGCCGCGCGGGTCAGAACACTGCTCGGCGCCGAACGGCTCGGCGTCGGCCTCTGGCTGCCCCGGCCGGCCGCCGGTGAGCTGCTCGCCCGGGGCGACGAACTCGCCGCGCTGCGCGAGCGGCTGACCGTGCTCGGACTGGAGGTCGTGACCCTGAACGGGTTCCCCTACCGCGGCTTCCACGACGAGGTCGTGAAATACCGCGTCTACCAGCCCGACTGGGCCGACGCCGA
>NZ_JBSFTC010000620.1:0-3105 GCF_053590415.1 Nonomuraea sp. NPDC003201 | reverse complement strand
CACGCCGAGCGCCCCCGCCACGCCGAGCGCGGGCGCGCCGCGCACGGCCAGCCGCCGGATGGCGTCCACCAGTTCGTCCACGGTCTGGATGCGCAGCGTCACGCACTTGTCGGGCAGCAGTGTCTGGTCGACGAGCTCGACGGCGCCGTCCACCCAGTCAATGGTCCTCACACGGCAAACTGTACGTTTTCAGCGCTCGGCGAGGACGATCACCGAGTCGCCGTTGTTCAGGACGATGGGCTCGGACTTGTCGGGGTTGAGGACGATGCCGTAGTGCGGCGGGTCGTTGCGCGCCAGGGCGTTGCGGTAGCCGATGGCGGTCTCGCCCCTGCGCCTGGCCGACTCCACGACCGTGGAGAAGTGCACGCGCGTCCCCGTCTTGACGTAGGAGCCGGCGGGCCTGGGGTAGATCTCCGAGCCGCGCGAGTCGAACAGGTAGCCGAACACGTCCGCCAGGTGCCGGTTCTCGGCGAGCTGGGCGAGCAGCAGGCCGATGACGGTGTCGCTGATCACGATGTCGTCGGCCTCGGTGACCTCGGCCAGGGCCCGGTTGTTCTCGTCGTGCATCTCGCTGACGATCGAGTAGTGCTCGCCGAGCGTGCTCTGCATGTCGCGGAGCTGGAGCAGCGTCATGAGCGTGCGGGTGTCGGCGTGGTGGGCGGCGAAGCGGTCGTCGGAGAGCACGATGACGTGCTGGAAGAGGCCGACGCCGAGCGACTCCAGCGCGTACCTGTCGGTGGTGTCGCAGTCCTTGACGTTCACGGTGAGGTGGCGCAGGCCCGCCAGGCCGGTGCCGGCCTTGGGGTGGTCTGCGGCGATCTCCAGCACCGAGCCGGGGGCCACGTAGCCGTCGAGGTAGCGGACGATCTGCTCGGCCCGGCCGTTCCAGTTGAGCAGGAGCGTGCGCTCGGGCTCGGTGGGCGGCGCCTCCGCCTCGACGACGGCGGACTCGTCCATGGACGGCTTGCCGGCGGCCAGGCGGATGTGGGAGTCGTCGTGGGCGATGACGATGACCTCGTCGTCGGCCTTGATGACGGTGTCCATGGGCGGGTTCAGCACGACGCCGGTCGGCCGGCGCAGGCCGATGACGGAGGCGGTCTGGTACGCGTGCAGCGCCTCGCCGTAGGTGACGCCGACGAGCTTCTTGGGGGTGCGCAGGTAGATCTCGCCGCCGTCGAAGTTCAGCAGGTCCATGCAGACGACGGACATGCCCGACTGGCGCGAGGACTGCACGATGAGCCGGGAGGCGGTGTCGTCGGAGTCGACGAGGTGCACGTCCTCGCCGCCGGCCAGGCGGGCGGCGGCGATGTTGCGGCTGGAGGTGAGCCCGGCGACCACCGGCGGGTGGACGCCGCGGCGCTTGGCCAGCGCGAGCAGGATCTTGATGACGTGCGCGTCCGGGTCCTCGCCCTCGGGCGAGAGCACGACGATGGAACGGGCGGTGGCCAGGTTCATCATCGCGAGGTCGCGCGGCTCCGTGGGCCGCCCGGTGCGGCAGACCAGCCGGGTCCTGCCGAGGTCCCCGACGGCCTCGCGGATGTCGTCCTCCATGGCCAGCTTGTCGCGTTCCGCCAGGACGGCGATGACCGAGCCCTTCTGGCTGGCGTGCGCCTTGACCAGCTCGGCCACGATCGTGAACACCTGGTCCGACCAGCCGAGCACCACCGTGTGACCGGACTCGACGATCCGCGAGCGTCCCCTGCGCAGGCGGTCCACCTTCTGCTTGAGCCCGTTGGACAGCAGGCCGACGAGCATGCTGACGATGAACAGGCCGCCGATCGACCCGGCGAACATCACGGCCATGTACGCGGTCGAGCCCTTGTCACTGGCGAGCTTGCCCGGGTTCAGCGCGTGCATGAGCGCGATCCAGAGCACATGTCCGGGGCCGTTCACGCCGTCGGGCTCGTTCGGCGCCAGCCAGAGCGTGAGCCCGGCCACGACCACGATCAGCCCCACCGACACCACGGCCAGCCAGCCGATCAACGAGGCGGTCCCCCTGGACATGGTGTTGTCGAACCAGTAACGCGCCCTTTCACGGAACGTCGCCTTCGACACTTCCCCGATACCTCCGCTTAAGGTGTGATTTGCCCAACGCTCCAAGGTACCGGTGGATCTTCACAAGCGCATGGCGACCGGTAACGTATCGGCCATGGCGAGCCCCCTGCGACCGGACGACCCGCCGGCCCTGGGCGGGTACATCCTGTCCGGCCGGCTCGGGGAGGGCGGGCAGGGCGTGGTCTACCTCGCCCACACCGCCGCCGGCGAACCGGTCGCGATCAAGCTGCTGAGCACCGGCGACCAGCAGACGCGGGCCAGGCTGGCACGCGAGCTGGACGCGCTGGAGGGCATCGCCTCCTTCTGCACCGCGCGGGTCCTCGACGTCTCGGCCGACGGGCCCCGGCCGTTCGTGGTGAGCGAGTTCGTGGACGGCCCCTCGCTGGCCGGCCGGGTGCGCGAGCGCGGCCCGCTGCGCGGCGGCGACCTCGAACGCCTGGCGGTCGGCACGGCCACCGCCCTGGCCGCCATCCACGCGGCCGGGATCGTGCACCGCGACTTCAAGCCGGCCAACGTGCTGCTCGGGCCCGACGGGCCCAGGGTGGTGGACTTCGGCATCGCCCGGGCCGAGGGGGCGGCCACGATGACCTCCGGCCTGATCGGCACCCCCGCCTACCTGGCGCCCGAGCAGATCAGCGGCTCGCCCGCCTCTCCCGCCTCCGACGTGTTCGCGTGGGCGTCGTCGATGCTGTTCGCGGCCACGGGCACGAGCCCGTTCGGCGCGGACACCGTGCCCGCCGTGCTGCACCGGGTGCTCCACGCGGAGCCGGACCTGTCGCCGCTGCCGCCGCGCCTGCGCGGGGTGATCGCGTCCTGCCTGGTCAAGGACCCGTCGCGGCGGCCCACGGCCCAGCACCTGATGATGTCCCTGGTCAACCCCAACGCCCCGCATGGCCCTCCGGCGGCCCCCATCCCGCAGGACCCCGCCGTACCCGAGGGCCTCCGCACGGGGCCGCGCCCCAATGCCGCTTAGTTAAGAGTGGCGTTCGGTGTGATCACGAGTGGGGCGCAGCTGAGTGGCAGGGGGTTGGTGGCAACGAAGCTCCCCTG
>NZ_JBSFTC010000619.1:0-3112 GCF_053590415.1 Nonomuraea sp. NPDC003201 | reverse complement strand
GCCGCCGGGCACGGCGGCCAGGGGCGCGTTTCCCCTGGCGGAGATCGGGGGGACCGTCACTTGCCTATGACCTCGTTGAGGTTCGTGGCGAACTGCTGCGGCGAGACCGACAGCTGGAACAGCTTGGCGATGTTGTCCAGCAGGACCTCGGCCGCGGTCGGGCTGAGCGCCTGGTCCCAGGACTGCTGGAAGGACTTGGCCTTGCTGGCGGTGTCGTAGACGAACCGCTGCCACGTCCCGTCGAGGTCGGTGCCGAACTGCGAGTCGACGCCCTTGACGATCGGCACGAAGCCGTTGCTGGCCCAGTCCTTGTTCTGCGCGTCGGAGTTCATCTCGGTGACCAAGAACTTCTTGACGATCTCCTTCTCCGCCTCCGACGCCTTGGAGGAGATCGACATGTACTGGGCCGGGTTGCCCACGGTGTCGCTGGGGTCGCCCTTGCCGCCGTCCACCGGCGGGAAGTTCATGTAGCCGAGGTTGCCGCCCTTGACGAAGTCGCCGCCGGTGTCGCGCATGTTGCCGTACGTCCAGCCGCCGTGCAGCATCATCGCGGCCTTGCCCGTGTACAGCAGCGCCTGGTCGGCGTTGGAGTCAGCGGTGATCGAGGAGAAGCCCTTGATGAAGCCGTTCGCCTTGATGAGGTCCTGCATCTTTGTCAGGGCGTCGATGGCGGCCGGGTTGCTCCAGGCGTCCTTCTCGCCGTCGAAGACGGCCTGGAAGACCTCGGGGCCGGCGATGCGGTCGAAGAGGAACTCCAGCCACATCATGTTCGTCCAGCGCGACTGGCCGCCGAGGGAGAACGGCGCGACGCCCGCGGCGTTGAACTTCTTGACCAGGTCCATGATGTCGCCCCAGCTCTGCGGGGGCTGCGCGCCGACCTTCTCGAAGACCTTCTTGTTGTAGAAGAGCACGATCGGCGTCACGGCCTCGACCGGCACCGCGTAGATCTTGCCGTCGACCGTGGCCGCGTTGAAGGAGGAGGGGAACAGCTTGTCCTTCAGTGCCGCGTTCTGGTCGAACCAGGAGGTGAGGTCGTCGACCTGGCCGGCCTGCACGTAGCTCTTCAGTCCGCCGCCGCCCCAGCCCCAGATGATGGTGGGGGCCTCGCCCGCGCCGATCGCCGTCTTGATCTTGGTCTTGAAGGCGTCGTTCTGGAACATCGTGGTCGCGAGCTGGCCGGTCGGGTTGGCCTTGTTGAAGCGCTCGACGGCGCGGGTGCGGATGCCTTCCTGTGGCTGTCCGGTGAGATACCAGTAGGTGGCCTTGCCGCCACCGCTGCCGCCACTTGTGGTGCTGCCACCCCCGCCACCGGCGCCGGTCTGGGTCGGCCCGGAGCCTCCGCAGGCGGTCAGGGCGGCTCCGAGGGGAAGGCCCATGGAGAGGCTGAGGAAGGTGCGGCGAGAAGTTGACCTGTGCTCCACGCTGATCTCCGTACTTGAACGCCGGGGGGTTGGCCGCGCGGCTCGTTGATCGTCCGATGGTGTGGCGGGCGGCCGGGGACGCGGCGCCTGCCGATGCCGCTCGTCACGTCTCCTTTGAGTGAGCTCGTCGAAACATTTGCGACATACCGCGTGGTCCGTCAATTTAGGTTTCGACCATGGGCCTGTCAAGACCGTCGTATCCGAGAATCTGCCCGTTCGGGCAGGGCGTGTGTAAAGTACTCAGGCGCGGCGTTCATCTGGTCGTCTGTAAATCGGAGACGCTTGCTCGAAGGCCACTCGACGACATCGAAACATTTCGAAATACTCACGGCGGGAATCGGCTTTAAGGAGAGCAGATGACGGCTCTGGATCGGACCCCCGCGATGGACGGCGTGCTCCGCCCGTGGCAGGACCCGGCGCTTCCCGTGGCCGACCGAGTCGAGGCCCTCCTCGCGGAGCTGACCCTCGAGGAGAAGGTCGGCCAGCTCGGCAGCCGGTGGATCGGCAACGACATGCAGCACGAGCCGGAACAGGACGCCGAGACGCTGAACGTCGCCCCGATGCAGGACGTGTTCACGGCCTCCGGCACGGTCCCCCTCGACGAGGCCGTCAGGCACGGGCTCGGCCACCTGACCCGGGTGCACGGCAGCGCTCCCGTGACCGCGCGGGAGGGCGCCGCCGAGGTGGTCAGGCTGCAGCGGGCCGTCGTCGAGCGCTCCCGGCTCGGCATTCCGGCCATCGTCCACGAGGAGTGCCTGACCGGGTTCACCACGTACGGGGCGACCGTCTACCCGGCGGCCATCGCGTGGGGGGCGACGTTCGACCCTGAGCTGGTGGAGCGGATGGCGGCCGCGATCGGCCGGGACATGCGGGCCGTGGGCGTGCACCAGGGCCTGTCACCGGTGCTGGACGTGGTGCGCGACTACCGGTGGGGCCGGGTCGAGGAGACGATGGGCGAGGACCCGTACCTCGTCTCCATGCTCGGCGCCGCGTACGTGCGCGGGCTGGAGAACGCGGGCGTCATCGCCACCCTCAAGCACTTCGCCGGATACTCCGCCTCCCGGGCGGCCCGCAACCACGGGCCCGTGCCGATGGGGCGGCGCGAGCTGATGGACATGATCCTGCCGACGTTCGAGACCGCCATCGCGCTGGGCGGCGCCCGGTCGGTGATGAACTCCTACTCCGACGTGGACGGCGTGCCGGCCGGAGCGGACCCCTGGCTGCTGACCGAGGTGCTGCGCGAGGAGTGGGGCTTCACCGGGACGGTCGTGTCGGACTACTGGGCGATCCCGTTCCTGGCGAGCATGCACCGCGTCGCCGCCGACACCGGCGAGGCGGGGGTCCAGGCCCTCACCGCGGGCATCGACGTCGAGCTGCCCGACACGCTCGGCTTCGGCCCGCACCTGGTCGAGCGGGTACGCGCCGGCGAGCTCCCCGAGTCGCTGATCGACCGGGCGGTGCGCCGGCTGCTCACCCAGAAGGTGCAGCTCGGGCTGCTCGACCCGGACTGGACGCCGGAGAAGTCCGTGTCCGGGGCGGATGACGTGGATCTCGACTCGCCGGGCAACCGGGCGCTGGCGCGCGAGCTGGCCGAGCGGTCGATCGTCCTGCTCGACGCCGGCGACGCGCTGCCGCTGCCTGCCTGGCCGAGCCGGATCGCGGTCGTCGGGCCGAGCGCCGACGAGCCGCGG
>NZ_JBSFTC010000618.1:0-3131 GCF_053590415.1 Nonomuraea sp. NPDC003201 | reverse complement strand
GGACGGCGGCTGTGGACCGCCGCGCACGCCGCCGCCCAGGGCGGGTTCACCGCCGCGGCCGCCGAGCTGCTCGATCAGGCCGAACGCGAGCCCTCCCTGGAGGAGACGGACCGGATCTCCGTGGCCGTCATGCGAGCCATCGTGGCCGAGTTCGCCGGCTCGCCCGATGACGCGATGGACCTGATCAAGCCCTGGATCCCACGCGTCCTGCGGATCGACCGGCGCCGCTTCGCCCCGACCGTCGCGATGTACGGCAACCTCGGTGTCCGCGCCAACCGGCCACAGGCCTGGGCCGACCTCGCCGACTGGCTCGACGGGATCGGGCCGGCCCCGGACGACTCGGACGACCCGGAGGACGCGCTGCTCCTGCTCCTTCGCAACGCCGGCCGGGCACGAACAGGCCGCGATCCGGGACCGGCCGTACGCGACCGCGCGGTGATCGCATCGATCACCGATCCGATCACGATGACCCTGGCGGGGTCGATCACCCGCGCGCTCGGCGACCATGAGCTGAGCGGGCGCCTGTTCCGCAACGCCGGGCAACTGGCACGCAACAGCGGCGCCCTCGGCGCGCTCGCGTGGAACCTCGAGTACCAGGCGGCTGATGAGATCTCGCGCGGCAGGCTGGGGCTCGCCGAGGCCCACGCCGAGGAGGGTTGCCAGTTCGCCGCCGAGGTCGGCCAGCCGAACACGGCATGCCGCAACCGAGGGCTGCTCGCGCTGTCCGCGGCCATCCGGGGCCGGGCGGACGCCGGCGAGCTGGCCTCCGGCGTGCTGGCCGAGGCGAGCGACCGCGACCTGGCCGACACCAAGTTCTACGCCAGGCGGGCACTCGGGCTCATCGAGCTGGTCGCGGGCAGGCATCGCGAGGCCGTACGGCACTTCGAGGCGGTGGGCGGCTGGGACGCCGACGCGCCCCCGGACCTCGCCATGGCCATCGTCCCCGACCTCGTCGAGGCCCTGGTCCGCGCCGGCGAGCGGGATCGGGCCGCCGCGGCCACGGCCCGCTACGCGCGGTGGACCGAACGCATCGCCTCGCCGGACCTGGGCGCACTCGCGGCCCGCTGCCAGGCGCTGGTCCGCACCGATGGAGGCGCCGAGGCCCACTACGCCGAGAGCCTGCGGCTGCATGCCAGGTCGGACGCTCCGCTGGAGCACGCCCGGACGGAACTGCTGTTCGGCGAGCAACTGCGGCGTGACCGGCGACGTTCCGAGGCTCAGGAACACCTGCGCGCCGCGGCGGAGACCTTCCGCCGCATCGGCGCCCTCACCTGGGCCGAGCGCGCGCTGGGCGAGCTGCGCGCCACCGGGGAGTCGGCCCGGACCCGCGCGCCCGAGGCGGACACGCTGAGCACGCTCACCCCACAGGAACTGCGCATCACGCTGGCCGTCGGAGAGGGGCTGACCAACCGGGAGATCGCCGGGCAGCTGTTCCTCAGCCCACGCACCGTGGACTACCACCTGCGCAAGGTCTTCCAGAAGGCCGGCATCACCTCGCGGGCCGAGCTCATGCGGCTGGTCCTCGCCGAGCGATCCGCCTGAGACCGGCGATTTCACTGATTCGGCGGCCGCCTGGGCCTTACTAACGTGGGGGCGTCAATCCCTCACGGGTCATGACGATGTGGGCCGGTGGGGCACACGAGTGCCATGCCCGCAAGCCCATCGTCGGCCCTGGAGCGTGCCGGATCGGCTCGCTCCCGGAACATTCACCGAAGGAACACGTTCATGTCTTCCGCGGATATCGACGACGGCCGGCGCGCCGGTCTCAAGCAGTGGCTCGGGCTGGTGGTGCTGGTCCTGCCCGCCATGTTGCTGTTCATGATGCTCACCATCCTGTTCCTGGCCATTCCCCAGCTGGCCGCGGAGCTCCGGCCGACCAGCACCCAGTCATTGTGGATCATCGACATATACGGGTTCCTGATGGCCGGGCTGCTGGTCACCATGGGCACGCTGGGAGACAGGATCGGTCATCGCCGATTGCTTATCGCCGGCGCGGTCGTCTTCGCCCTGGTCTCGCTGGCCGCCGCGAACACCTCCGACCCCGCTCTGCTGATCCTGTGGCGAGCCGTCCTGGGCGTCGCGGCCGCCACCCAGATGCCCGCCACCCTGGGCCTGATCTTCGCCACGTTCGCCGACGCGCGGCAGCGGGGAGTCGCCGTCGGCGTGTGGTCGGGCGGCATCTCCGTGGGCACCGGCCTCGGGCCCGTGCTCGGCGGGGCGCTGCTGGAGACGTACTCCTGGCGTGCGGCGTTCCTGGTGGCCGTGCCGGTCATGGTGGTGGTGGCGATCGGCGCCCTCCTGCTGCTGCCCGACAACCGCAACCCGGCGGCGGGCCGGCCCGATCTGTTCAGCGTGGCGCTGTCGCTGGCGACACTGCTGCCCGTCGTCTACGGCGTCAAAGAGCTGGGCAAGGCCGGCACTCTCGCGACGGCGCTGGTGAGCATCGTGGTCGGGCTGGCGTTCGGAGGGTGGTTCGTGCTGCGCCAGCTGCGGCTGCCGGAGCCGCTGCTGGATGTGCGGCTGTTCGCCCACCGCGCGGTCAGCGGTGCGCTGGGCGTCTTCCTGCTGGCCGCGATCGCGCTCGGCGGCGTGTACCTGCTGGTCACGCAGTACCTGCAGCTGGTGGAGGGGCTCTCCCCGCTGCAGGCGGGGCTGTGGGTGCTGCCGGGGGCGGCCCTGCTGGTGCTGGTCTCGACGGTCTCCCCGATCCTGGTACGGCGGGTCCGCCCGGGGTATCTCATCGCGGCCGGACTGGTCGTACAGGTGATCGGCTACCTGATGCTCACCCAGGTCGGCGCCGTCGGCGGGCTGCCGCTGCTGGTCGCGGGCTTCATGGTGCTCTATCCGGCGGTCGCGCCGTCCATGGCGCTGACCACCAACCTCGTCGTGGGCTCTGTGCCGCCGCAGAAGGCGGGCGCGGCCTCCGGGCTCGCGACAACCTGCAGCGACCTGGGCATCTCGCTCGGCATCGCCATCATCGGCAGCATCGGCGCCGCCGTCTACCGTAGCCGGATCAGCGGCGAACTTCCCGGCGGCCTGCCACCGGAAGCCGTCGCGGCCGGCAGCGACAGCCTCGACGGGGCGGTCTCGGCGGCACGGGGGTTGCCGGGCGAGCTCGCCGCGCAGGTCCT
>NZ_JBSFTC010000617.1:0-3140 GCF_053590415.1 Nonomuraea sp. NPDC003201 | reverse complement strand
GCCCCGCGCAAGCGGGCCGACGCCCGGCGCAACGAGAGGACGCTGCTCGACGCCGCCGCGGCGGTCTTCGTGACCTCGGGCGTCGAAGCGCCGGTGCGCGACGTCGCGGCCAGGGCGGGAGTCGGGGTGGCCACGATCTACCGCCACTTCCCGACGCGGGCGGACCTCATCATCGCCGTCTACCGGCACCAGGTCGAGGCCTGCGCCGAGGCCGCTCCGACCCTGCTGGCGAGCGGTGCGACCCCGCACGCCGCGCTGGGGCGATGGATCAACCTGTTCGTCGACTTCCTGGTCACCAAGCACGGGCTGGCCGCCGTGCTGCGGTCGGACGACGCCGGCTTCGACACGCTGCACGCCTATTTCCTCGACCGGCTCGTGCCCGCGTGCGCCCAGCTCCTCGACGCCGCGGCCGCCGCCGGCGAGATCCGCCCCGACGTGGACGCCTACGAGCTCATGCGCGGCGTCGGCAACCTCTGCATCGGCGCCGACAACGATCCCCGCTACGACGCTCGCCGGCTGGTCGAGCTCCTCATCGCAGGACTGCGCCTGCCGCACCGCTAGAGTCGATCGGATCAGCGTTCCGGATGCCGGACGAGCCGAAGTGAACAAACTGATTCACACGCCCCCCGCGGCGATAGAGGATCGTGGACATGGCGAAGGACTACCGGTACGCCGACGCCGTTCGGCTCCTGGGCGGCGCCGATGCGGCGGTCGAGAAGATCGATCTGCTGCTCAGCATCGGCACGCTCGGGCTCTGGGACGTGATCGACGCCAAACAGCAGTTCATGCAGGTGGGCAACACCCTCCTCGGCCGGTGGCGCGAGTGGCGCACCGGCCGCGAATGGCACAGCCGTACCGAACGCATGGAGGCCGCGCACACGATCCTGGTCATCACGGCGTTCTTCGGGCCCTGGCGGAGCAACCGCTGCTCCTGCTCATGCTCGCGCTGTATGACGCCGACGGGAACGCGCTGAGCAAGGACGCGGCGGAGTTCCGGCAGACGGAGCTCAAGCGCCCGGGGACGACGGCGGCGTCATCCTGTGGGATGCCGGCTCTGGCGCGGCCCCGGCGCGGCGTGCCACCCTGCTCGGCCTGCCGGACGGCTGGGTCGCGCTGACGCCGGACGGGCGTTACAAGCAGATGGGCGAGGTGGCCGGGCAGTTCTGGTTCGTCGTGGGCATGCGGCGGTTCGAGCCTGGCGAGCTCGACCTGTACCTCCCGTCGGTCCGTCAGGTCCCGCTGGACCACCCTCTCTGCGGAACTCCCGGCGTTTCCGCGCTTACCGCACCCGGTCGTTCGGCGGGCGACAAAAGCGACCTGTCACACCCGCACGCTAGATTCACTCCAATCACATTTGATCTTCAGTCACCACCTGGATGTACGACATGCACCCCCTCATCGTCGCCTTGGCCCTTGTCACCGCCGCTCCCACCACCGCCCACGCCCAGACAGCCGAACCCGACCCGGTGGCGGGCCTGCGTTCGCTGCTCGTCCGCGGCGCCGGCGCGACGGCCGAGTTCTACGGCCAGGCCTCCACGGACCTGTCCAAGGAGGTGCAGCTGAACGGCCGGCGAACCTTCATCGGGAGCGGCATGGGACTGCGCGGAACCAGCAAGGTCAAGCTGGGCCGGGCCGGCGTGATCGCCTCGGAGCACACTCGGCAGCTCAGCGTGAGCAGCAAGGAGCTGATGGTGGAGGAGGCGCCCAAGGACCCCTACTTCGCCGGCGTGCTCGCCACGGTGGGGACGCTGCGCACCATCAGCGTGGGCGGCTGGCAGTACCAGCTCGCGCCGCGGGCGAAGACCTGGGTGCGTACCGGCCGTGCAAGCGGCGCCGCGGCCGCGTACGGCGACCAGTTCATCAACGTCCTGGAGCCGGCCACGCTGCGCAAGCTGCTGGCCACCAAGACCCGCAAGACCGTCGGGCCCTGGACCACGGATCACACCACCGGCCGCAAGCAGCGGATCTACAACCTGACCGGGACGATCAAGCTCAAGGAGCTCTATCGCGTCTCCCCCAGCTTCCGCGAGGCGGCGGGGACCGCGGCCCTCGGGATGTCTGAGGTGACATGGACGTACATGTACGACGACCGCGGATGGCCGTACCGGGTCGGCTGGCGCTTCTACGCGCACCCGCGGCCCGAGGTCCCGGGGCTCGGACACGACCGGATCCTGCGGGGGCACCTGGCCACGCAGTACCGGAACTGGGACAAACCCATGACGATCACCGCGCCCCAGGCGAAGCCAGGCCGGGGACTCGCGGTGGACGACCTCGCCGACGTCCTCAGCGCCCCCGAGCGCCGCAAGTGAGGAACGCGCTGTAATCGCCTGGGCGTGGAGACGAGCTCCGCCGTTCTCCCTCATCACTGTGGTCGGCTACGCGCTGATCGCCGTTCTCGCTGAAGGGAGCAAGGCGCTCTCCTGACTGGCCGGACAAGAGGAGGGCGACCATCACCCGATCGCCGCCCTCCCCTGCCTCCCTCTCATGGCCCGGCCTGTGCTCCTCCAAGTGCAACCACCTCATGCGCTGCCGAAGGAACTCCGAGCTCAGGCCGTTCTCAGGGGTTGCCGTACTTCTTGACGAACTGGTAGTACGTCCATGCCCATGCCCTGCAGTCGGGCCGGACCAGGATGAAGTAACCCCCGCATACCTTGTCGCGCATAGTGATGTAGAACCGGTTGTCCACGTCCAGCTTTCGCGTACGGGTGTTGTCGAGGTAGTACTTGTACTTCTTCTTCTGGTTGGCGATCAGGCCGTACCCGTAGTCGTGGGAGTCGCAGGCCGGCCGCATATCGAAATTGTGGGGCTTGTCCGGAGACTTCGTGCAGTGGTCGTAGTAGATGCCCCTGACCTTGAAGCCGCTGGCGGTCCGCTTCCAGTCGGGCTTCCGCCATTTGCCGCCGTGCCACGCCCAGGCCGAGCAGCCCGACTTCGTGTACCACATCCAGGTGGCGGCAGTGTTGCACTTCTTCGGGTAGGACTGCGGGGGATCCACGCCGTCCGGCAGGAAGTCACTGGCCGGCGGCTCGGTGGCGTTGGGGTCGTCGAGCCCGGCCGCGCCCTCGGTCGGCCCGCCGTTGGCCGGCATGTCGGTGCCGGTGGCGACCACCTGGGGAGCGGCGACGCCCGCCGGGAACGAC
>NZ_JBSFTC010000616.1:0-3145 GCF_053590415.1 Nonomuraea sp. NPDC003201 | reverse complement strand
GCCGGTCGGCGATGGCGTACAGGTCGTCGAAGGAGTTCTGCTTGGCGTGCAGCCGGCCCGCCTCCCACCACTCCATCCTGGACACCGCCTCACTGGTCGCCGCCGGGCTTGAGCTGCTGGCGGGCGGGACGACACCGCGAAAGGAGCTGGCCCGGCGGCTGGCCGAACGCCACCCGGACCGCGACGGGCGCATCCTCGCCGGGGAGGTCGAACTCAGAACTCCCCTCGTCCACAACCCGGCCACCGGTACGTGGGGCTCCTGGGGCACCCGGTCGGCCGTCTGTGTCACGCCCGCCGAGACCTGGCTCGGCCGGCCCATGGTTCCGGCGACCGCCAAGGACCTCATCCGCCGCTATCTGGCAGCGTTCGGCCCAGCCGGGATCATGGACGTACAGGCCTGGTCCGGGCTGACCCGCCTCGGCGAGATCGTCTCCGACATGCGTGCCGAACTGCGCCACTACCGCGACCCCGACGGCAGGGAACTGATCGACCTGGCCGACGCGGAACTGCCCGACCCCGACACGCCCGCCCCCGTGCGGCTGTTGCCCGCCTTCGACAACGCCCTGCTGGGCCACGCCGACCGGACCCGCATCATCAGCCACGAGGACCGCAAACGCGTGATGCCCGGCCAGGCACAGGTACGGCCCACCTTCCTCGTGGACGGTCACGTGCACGGAAGCTGGTCCCTCGAAGGCGAAACCCTGCGCCTCACGCCATTCCGGCCTCTGACCGCGACCGACCGGGCCGCGTTGGAGGAGGAGACGGAGCGCCTGCTGCCGTTCGTGGGAGGCAAGAACGTGTCCTACAGCGGCCCAATCGCGACCCGGTCGTCCTGACGCCGGATTGTCATCCAGGAACGTACCCCTGACCATTCGCGGCAGGCCGGGCTCGCGCAGGTTACGGCTGCCGGCCGGGCGATCACCGGCACCCGACCGCCGCTCGGCAGCGTCGCCGCCTCCATCGGCGCCTCGGCGTAGCGGCGGGTCAGATGGGGCGAAGGGGTGCCGTACGGTCCGGCGTCGCGCCGGCCATGAGATCGCAGCCGGGCGAAGAGGCCAGGGGTGTTAGATTGTCGGGCGGTTGATGTTGGTCTGACAGTAGAGGCGTGACTCACGTGGCAGGGTTTGAGATCTACTTCGACACGCTCGAAGAGTGCGCCACCAAGGCCAAGGGAGTCGCCAACCAGTTCAAGAGTGCGGCGGAGGACGGCCCCACGAGCGTCAGCACCTCCTGCTTCGGCGGCCTGGAGAACGTCTCTGACAAGCTCGCCAAGGCCGTCAACGACTTCGAGGTGAAGATCGACGCCGAGATCCGCCACGCGCAACAGAACCTGACCAAGGTCGAGGCGGCCATCCACAAGGTCGTCACCAACGTCCGCACTGCCGACCTCCCCAGCGTTCCCCGGACGGAGCAGGCGTGACGGACATCTGGGACCAGTACCTCAGCCCCATCCAGCGCGTCATCGACGACCTGAGTGGCGACCAGGCCCAGATCTCCAAGATCTCGGGGCAATGGCGAACGCTGGCGGGCGACATCACCACAGAGAACGGCGTGATCAAACGCGCGGTCAACCGGGTGGACAGCGCGTGGAACGGCGCCGCCGCCGAGAGTTTCGCCAAGTACATGGCCAGATATCCCAAGTCCGGTACGGCGCTGAGCGAGGCCCTGACCAGCTGCGCCGGCAAGCTGGATGCCGCCGGGACTGCACTGGAGACGGCCAAGGGCGAGGTCCAAGCCCTCTACCGGGAGAAGCGCGCCTGGCTGGACGAGCAGCGCAACGACCCCGACAGCACCACGATCTCGATGACGAGCATCAGGTCCCAGGTGTCCAACGCCCTCGATCGCGCCAAGGTGCACACGGACAAGGCCGCCGAGGCACTCGGTCAGGCCACCAGCGAGATCGGCAAATACCTCGGCGAGGTGCGGTTCTTCACCGGGATCCCCGCTCCCGGCGATCAAGACTTCGTTCCGGGCAACAAGGCGAAGATGCCCTGGATCCCCGACCCGGACTTCCGCCCGCAGACCCCGAAGACGCAGCTGGCGTCCTACAACGGCAACGGCAACGGCAACGGCCTGCCGCCCGGCGATGGCATCGGGAACGGCGTCAACGGGTCGAGCGGCAGTGGAGGCGGTGGAGGCGGCGGCGGTGGCGCGCCTTCGCTGGCCGTCCCGCCGAACGCCCACAACCTGGCGCCCAACCCTCGTGCCCAGGCCGTCATCGACTACGCCCTCAAACAACTCGGCGACCCTTACGTGTGGGGAGCGACAGGACCCGGCTCCTTCGACTGCTCCGGCCTGACCCTGCGCGCGTACGAATCCGCGGGGACCACCATCCCCCGGGTCGCGAACGACCAGTGGCTGCGCGGACCGCGCATCCCTGATGGCAATGTGCAGGCCGGAGACCTTGTCTTCTTCGACAACAACGGCGACGGCACCGCTGACCATGTGGGCATCGTGCTCGACCCCGAGAAGGGCACAATGATCCACGCGCCCAGACCGGGCTCCGAGGTCAAGATCGCCCCCTACAGCCGCACCCCCATGGGCTTCACCCGGCCGGGAACGAGCTGACCCCGGCCACGCCTGAAGCCCGGCTCGACGTGGCCGTACGCGCCCCGACGGAAGGGCGTGCAGACGATCTCGGCTCGTTTGGTGTCGTGGCCTTGAAAGCGTTGCAGAGGGCATGAGCGCCACGCGGCAGGCGGTGGTCGGGTTCGGACACTATGTCCAGTCGGCGGCCCGCCACTGCGGGTAAATCATCCGTTTCCCGCAGAATGTCATAGGGATGATCAAGAATGGCGTCCCATGGGATGGATCGGGATCGCGACGGGCCACGAGCTCACCGTCGAAGGGACGCGGCGGCCGGTGCTCGCCTGCCGGACGGCCGCGGGCCGCGTGCTGGCCAAGGTGCCCGCCGACGTCAGGAAGGATCCGGCCGCGGTACGGCTAGCCGCCCTCTGCGACCGGCTCGGCGAGCACGCGCGGGCGGTGCACGACCGGGTCGAGTCCTGGATGGTGCGGTCGCTGCCCGTCCCGGCCGCGGTGTTCGAGGCCGTGTGGGACGACCCGGTGTGGCGCGAGACGCTCACCGACCT
Source organism: Nonomuraea sp. NPDC003201 (assembly GCF_053590415.1). Lineage (NCBI taxonomy): Bacteria > Bacillati > Actinomycetota > Actinomycetes > Streptosporangiales > Streptosporangiaceae > Nonomuraea > Nonomuraea sp. NPDC003201. Next base: position 53 of record NZ_JBSFTC010000616.1, on the reverse strand, counting down.
GGTCATCGCCCCGATCGTCGACGGCGCGCCCGACCTCGGCCGCTGCGCGCTCC
>NZ_JBSFTC010000615.1:0-3154 GCF_053590415.1 Nonomuraea sp. NPDC003201 | reverse complement strand
CTACATCCACGTGATCACGCCGCCGTCCGGCAGCACGCTGGCGCTGCGTGACAACGGCTACCGGGTCAATGCGCGGTGACGGGCTCAGTCCAGCCAGCGGCCGACGCCACGCACGGTGACCTCAAGCAGCTCTGCCGGATTCGCCGGGTCGGGGTAGTAGATGATCATGGTCGTGCCGGCTGGAAGCAACATCTTGATGGCTTGGACGCACCCGGCCACGACCTGTCGCTGCTGGTCGAGTGCGGTGCCGTTGATCGGCACCGCGTCACAGACACCGCCACGGTTGTTCATGACCAGCCGGAGCGTGTTCTCGCGTAGCTTCACCTCCCGCGTGGCGACGCGATAGGCGAGCTGCGTCTCGAGGTGCCATGCCGGTGGCGCCATGGGCAGCCCGAACTCCTGCCTGTACAGCAGGCCGAGACGGTCTTCGAGGGCCGCCAGGTCGTCGTGCAGCCCGCTTTCGACCGTATAGTTCGCCCATTTCTGGAGATCATCGATCGGTGGCAGGCTCGCGATCGGCAGTCCGCTCGCATCGAGCACCCGCCCGGACTCGTCGACGATATAGCCCTGGTTGTTCAGCAGCTTGATCGACTCGCTCACGTTCTTCAGCTGTTGCGCGGCATCCGCGTACGGGCACTGCCCGCCGTCCTGAACACATCCGATCGGAAGGATGCGCAGGAGTGACGTCGCCAGGTCGGACTCGTGGATCGCCGAGAGGATGGTCCGGTCGGACAGGTGCTCGCGCAGGTACATCGTTCCCCATTCCGAGTTGTACTCGGCGAACCGAAGCTCCTCCGGGACGAGCGACTCCACGAAGGTGCCCTTCCACTCGCTCGCATACTTGTCCCAGTCGGGATCTTCGGACAGGTCCAGGGCGCCGGTGATGCAGTCCGAGAACTTCTTCCCCCCGGTCACGACGCCTCCCATGGCGGCGTTCTTGCACTTGTTCGTCACCGACCATTGGGAGGCGCCGTTGAGCAGGTCCAGGCCGGTCAGGGCCATGTACTCCTCGGCGAGGCGATGCGTTTCGGTCTCCCGGTCGGAGATCCCCCTTGCCGCGAAGTAGAAGAGCGGGCTCAGGACGACGGACATGCAGGCGTCCTGGGCCTTGCCGACGAACTGGTTCCTGCAGTGCTGGATCCGTTCCTGGGCGTAGCCGTCCGGATCGTGGAGTGGCCCCTTGGGATCGTTGAGAATCTTTTCGACGTAGGCGTTGCAGTCGTTGTATCCGGGCAGGCCGTCCTCGGGCCCCCACTTGCAGTGTCCGTACCACTCGGCCTTGAGTTCGTTCAGCCGGGCCTTGGCCTCTTCCCGATAGTCTTCGAAGACCTCGGCCGCGATGCGAGCCGCTTCTGACGCGCTCTGGCCGGCCAGGATCTGCGCCTTGTACGCGGTGTCGTAGGCGGCGAAGGCGCCTGCCGCGTCCTTTGCCGCCGAAGCAGCCGAGGCGCGTGCCCAGCGGGCCGAGAGGGACGCCTTCCCGGCCGACTGCTGGGCCTGCTTGGTCGCGGCGGCGGCGGTGCGGACGGCCTGCGCGGCTCGTTCGGCGGACGCGGCGGCGTCGCGGGCTTGGGCGACGGCCTCGGTTGCGTACGTCCGCGCCTGGCCGGCGGCTTTGCCCGCGTCGTCCGCGTAACCGATGGCCTCCTCCGCCGCACCGCGGGCCTCTGCCGCCGCGGCCTGCGCGGTGCGCGCGAACTCGACGGCGCGCTCCGCGATCTGCGAGGTCTCGATCATCAAGGAGGTGGCGATGTAGTTGTGGGTGGCCGTCGCGTAGTCGCGTTCGGCCGCACGGTGCCGATCCACCTCCAGGAACTCGACCTGCATCGCCGTCGTCCCGGCGAGCGCGATCTGGGCGCCGTTCCGCACCTCGGTGCCGTAGGAGTCATCCCCGGCGATCGCGCCGACCCTCGACCGGATGTCGATCGTGTACGTGGTGTTGTGCGTCACCTCCAGGAACTTCTCGAGCGCGTCCGGATCGTCCGAGCGCAGGGCGGTGTTCGCCGCTTTCTCGGTCTCGGTGTTGCCGGCGCTGCGGGCGTCGGCGAGGATCCGCCCGACCTGCTCCCGCTGTTCGGCGGCTCGCTCGGGGTAGTCCGGATCGTTGAGGAAGGCGATGACGCCGGGCCACCCGCCATCGAGAGTGCGCTGGGCAGCGGCTCTCATGGCCGGGGTGCCGGTGACCATGAGACCGGTCAGCGTTGTGCGGTCGTCCTGCTCCTCGGCGGCTGCGAGCCCGCTCCTGACGAACTGGAGGACGAGGACGTCATCGTCCTCGCCGAGAGCGGACATGGCCGCCGAGCTGGTCCACGTACCGGGCACGGTCGCGAAGTACCGGGCCACTTCCCGCGCCTTGCCGACCGCCAGTGCGGGATCGGTCCGCGTGTCGGCGGCCTCGGCGATCAGCGCATCGATCTGCGGACTGTGATAGCGGCCCATCGGCACTCCGAAGCCGCGAGCGTCCTGCAACTTGGCCTTGGCGGCTTCCGCACTGATGTGCCGGGCGAAGGACAACTCGAGCTCGAGCTCGTTCTTGAGCCGTTCGGCGTCTGCCTCGCGCGCCGACTTGTAGACGGCTTGGGCCGTCTCGGCCGCCTGCAACGCGTCCTCCGCCGCACGGTAGGCATTGTTCGCGTGCTGCGTCGCCAACTCGGCCGCGTTGACGGCGCTGCCCGCATGCTGGGCCGCGCTCGCCGCGGCGCTCGCCGCCGCCTCCGCATAGGACACCGCTCGCGTCGCGGCATCTCGCGCCTTGCCGGCCGCGTCCTTGGCGATGTCCGCTTGACGCACCGTTTCCGCGGTGGCGCGCTTCGCCCGTTCCGCGCTTGCTCCCGCCCGCGCGGCCGCGGCGAACGCGGCCCGCGCCTCGGCGCTGGCTGCCCCCGCATAACGGCCGGCGGCCTCGGCCGCGCGTCCGGCGGCCTCGGTGTTCGCCCGCGCCGAATCGGCGGCGGCGACCGCGGCGTATGCCTGCTGCGTCACGGCGGTGATCTGGTTGATGGGCGAGATCCAGGCGGAGATCTGCGGGCCGATCTGCTGCATGACGCGGTTGTGCATCTCCGCCTACCAGGTGTGCCTGGAGTTCAACTACGCCCGCACCCAGGTACGCGCCATCGCCTTCGTCAATCCGGGGGCGTACACGAACTTCCAGGTC
>NZ_JBSFTC010000614.1:0-3155 GCF_053590415.1 Nonomuraea sp. NPDC003201 | reverse complement strand
GGCGAGGCGTCCGCAACCGGCGGCGCCCAAGCGGCGGCGGGTGAGGCTCACGCACCGGATGCTCGCGAGGCGGGTGGGGCTCACGCGGTGGACAGGGCTCACGCGGTGGACAGGGCTCGCGCGGACGGTGGGGCTTGCACGGCCGGTGAGGGTCGTGCGGTGGGTGGGGTGCGGGTGGTGATGGTGGTGTCGCTTGCCGGGGTGCTCGATCTTGTGGAAGGCGACCGGCGGTGGGTAGGGACCGGCGCCGTCGGCGCCGCCCTGGGCGGGCGCGCCCCCGAAGGCCAGGTGGCGACGCCGCCGTACGCGGACGCCTCGCCGTTGCTCCGGCTCCCGCTCGGAGTACGCCAGCTCGTCGTCCAGGGCGCCGCCGACGACCTCGACCTGGTCGACTTCAGCCGCCGCTACGCCCGCGCGGCCGAGGAGGCCGGCGACGAGGTGACCTATCTCGAAATGCCCGGCGACCACTTCGACGTCATCAACCCCGCCACCCCGATCTGGCAGGCCACCGCCCGAGCGCTGGCGGAGGCCCCGCCCCAAGGGGATAAAACGGACGACAACTAACATAACCGGGTGATCGTCGGAGAAACGCTCGGCCTGCTCGGAGCCGGGGTGGCGGCCGGAGTGGTGAGCACGGTCGTCAGCCTCGCCTCGATCGTCTCCTACCCGGCGCTCCTGGCGTTCGGCCTGCCCCCGCTCACCGCGAACGTCACCAACACCGTCGCCCTCGTCTTCACCGGCATCGGCGCCGCCGCCGGATCGCGGCCGGAACTGGCCGGGGAGGGCGCCCGGGTGCTCAAACTCGGCCCCGTGGCCGCGGTCGGCGGCGCGACCGGCGCGTTGCTGCTGCTGGTCACCCCGGCCAGGACGTTCGAGCTGATCGCGCCATGGCTGATCGCGATGGCCTCGCTGCTGCTGGTCAGGCCGCCGTCGGGGCGGGCGCACGGCGAGCACGGCGTGCTGGGGCGGGTGGCGCTGTTCGCCGTGACGATCTACACGGGGTACTTCGGCGCGGCCGGAGGGCTGATGGTGTTCGCCGTGCTGGCCCTCATGTTCGACCACCCGGCGGCCAAGCTGAACGCCATGAAGAACGTGATGTCCGGGCTGGCGAACGCGGTGGCCGCGCTCGGGTTCGCGCTGTTCGGGCCGGTGAACTGGGCCGCCGCGGCGCCGCTGGCGGCCGGGTTTCTGCTCGGGGGGTGGATCGGGCCCAGGATCGCGCGCCGGCTGCCGGGCAACAGCCTGCGCTACCTGGCGGCCGCCTGCGGGCTGGCGGTGGCGGTCAAGCTCGGCTGGGACTCGTACGCGCGCTGACCCCCTCGGGCGCCCCAGTGGAGAGCCCGGTGGTGAGCGCGGCGAAGCGGGTGGTGACCCGGTGCCAGACCGGCGTGGAGACCGGCTCGTCCGCCACCGCCCGCGCGTAGACCTCCTCGGGGTCGAACCCGTCCGGCGACCACTCGCGGATGCGCGTCGGCAGCACCTCGGGATGGAACTGCACGCCCCAGGCCCGCTCGCCCACCCGGAACGCCTGGTACGGGCAGGCTCCCGTCTCCGCCAGCCAGACGGCCCCGCCGGGCAGCCGGGTGACCGCGTCCTTGTGGTGCTCGATCGCGGGCACCACCTCCGGCAGCCCGTGGAACAGCGGATCGTCCGCGGCCTCGGGCCGGATCGTGAGGGGGAGGCTGCCGTTCTCCGGCGCACCGGTGTCGGCGGTCACCTCGCCGCCCGCGACCTCCGCGAGCAGCTGCCCGCCCAGGCAGATGCCGAAGAAGGGCACGCCCTCCTCCAGCGCCTGCCCCGCCAGCCGCCGGGCGTCGGCCAGCCACGGCGCCCGGTCGTCCTCGCCGGGCAGGTAGCCGCCGCCGAGCATGATCATGGCCGCGTGGTCGAGGCGGCCGGGCAGGGGAGCGCCCTCGTGGGCGAGCACGACGTCGAGCTTCAGCCCGGCCTCCTCCAGCCAGCCGCCCAGCCGGCTGGGGCCGCCGCTCCTGCTGTTCTGGACGATCAGGATCTGCTCGTTCACGGGAGGTTCGCCGCCCTGGCCGTGTGGCGCAGCAGCAGCGCGGTCGTCACCGGGCCGACCCCGCCAGGGACCGGCGTGAGCGCGCCCGCGACCTCCGACACCGCGTCGAAGTCCACGTCGCCGACCAGCCCGCCGTCGTCCGTGGGGTTGGTGCCGACGTCGATCACCACCGCGCCCGGCGCCACGTGCCCGGCGCCGATCAGCCCGGCGCGGCCCACCGCCGCGACCAGCACCTCGGCGGTGGCGGTGACGGAGGCCAGGTCCCGGGTGCGCGAGTGGCAGACGGTCACCGTGGCGTTCCGGTCGAGCAGCAGGTGGGCCAGCGGCTTGCCCACCACGGTCGAACGCCCGACGACCACCGCCCGCCGGCCCTCCAGCTCCACCTCGTAGTGGTCGAGCAGCGCCATCACGGCCGCCGCCGTGGCGGGCGGGAACGCGGGCAGCCCGGCGGCGAGCCGGCCCAGCGAGAGCGGGTTGGCGCCGTCGACGTCTTTGCGCGGGTCGATGGCCGCGGCCAGCCGCTGCGCGGAGGCGCCCGCGGGCAGCGGGGTCTGCAGCATGAGGCCGTGGACGTTGGCGTCGGCGCTGAGCTTGGTCAGCGTCTCGCCGATCCGCTCGGGCGCGGCCTCGGGCCCGAGATCGACGATGTCGCAGGCGATGCCCACGCCGGCCGCCGCCTTGGCGATCGACCTGACATACCACAGGCTCGCCTCGTCGTCCGTCGCCACCACCACGGCCAGCCGCGGCTGCGGACCCGCCGCGGCCTCGGTCTCCGCCTGGGCCCTGATGGCGGCGGCCAGCTCTTTCCCGGTCAGGGTTCTCACGGGTTGATCTCCTCGCGTACTTCGGCGGTCACCCAGTCTGCCCTGGCCACGGCCGCGTCCACACCGTGGACACGGGCGTTCAGCTCCTCGCGTATCCGCTCGTCCTTGATACCCGACAGGTTGACCTCGACGTTGATCCGGGCGGTGGTGAGCGCGGCGCGCGCGGCCTCCGCGGCGGCGGCGACGTCGGTGACGACGTTGCGGTTGCAGATCGGCAGCAGCACCTCGCACAGCTCGATCACCCGCGTGGCGGTCTCGACCACCCTGGCGGGCGGCCCGGCGGCGCCGGCCAGCGCCCGGGCGATGGC
>NZ_JBSFTC010000613.1:0-3171 GCF_053590415.1 Nonomuraea sp. NPDC003201 | reverse complement strand
CCACCGAGCTGGTCGCCCAGGCGTACGCCGAGTCGCGCCAGCTCCTCGACGAGCTGCGCAGCGTGGCCTGGCGCATCTACCCGACCGCGCTCGACGAGCTGGGGCTGCGCGCCGCGCTGGCGGGCGTCGCCGACCGGTCGAGCGTGCCGGTGACCGTGCACGACGGGCTGGCCGGACGGCCCGTGTCGGAGGTGGAGACCGCGCTCTACTTCGTGGCCCGCGAGGCGATCACCAACGCGATCAAGCACGCCGGGGCGCGTGACATCCTGGTCGTGCTGACGGAGGACGAGCGGGCGGTGAGCGTGGTGATCTCGGACGACGGCTCGGGCGGGGCCGATCCGGCGGGCGGCGGGCTGTCGGGGCTGGCCCGGCGGGTGCTGGCGCTGGACGGGGAGTTCACGGTCGAGAGCCCGCCGGGCGGGCCCACCAAGATCGCCGCCACCCTCCCGAAGACACCGCCCGGCGGCTCCCCCGAAGCGCCGGAGACCGTCCCCAGGCCATCCGGGGGCGTTTCCGGCGTGGTGCCCAGCGGGTCCGGGTCCGGGGCGGGCTCGTCGTGCGGGTGATCCTGGCCGATGACTCCGTGCTGCTGCGCGAAGGGCTCACCCGGCTGCTCGACGACGCCGGTCACGAGGTGGTCGCCGCCGTCGGCGACGCCCCCGCCCTGCTCGCCGCCGTCGAGCACCACCGCCCCGACGTGGCCGTGATCGACGTCCGCATGCCGCCCGGCCACAAGGACGACGGCCTCCGGGCGGCCCTGGAGATCCGCGACCGCCACCCCGGCGTCGGCGTGCTGGTCCTGTCGCAGTACGTCGAGCAGCACTACGCCGCCAGGCTCATGGCCGGCTCCACCCGCGGCCTCGGCTACCTCCTCAAGGACCGGGTCTCGGAGGTGGCCGACTTCCTCGACTCGCTCGAACGCGTACGCGCGGGCGGAGCCGCGTTCGATCCCGAGGTGGTGCGGCAACTCCTGGCCCGCACCACCCACGCCGACCCGCTGAGCGGCCTGAGCCCGCGCGAGGGCGAGGTGCTGCGGCACCTCGCCCAGGGCTTCGTGAACGCGGCCATCGCCGAGCGCCTGCACGTCTCGCTCAGCACGGTCGAGAAGCACGTCAACGCCATCGTGGAGAAGCTCGACCTGCCCCGCGACCCCGATTACAGCCGCCGCGTCCTGGCCATCCTCCGCTACCTGGACACGTGAGACCCGGGCGGCGGTGGCGCCCTCACTCCTGCCGGGTGAACGGCGAGCCCAGCCTGCCCTCGTTGATCAGCCGGTCCAGGGTCTCACGCATGGTCTTCGCGTCGTTCAGGTGCGGGAACGGCTCCCCGGCCGGGACGTCCACGCCCAGGAACCGGCAGAGCGGCTCCCACCCTTCGCGCACGTCGAACACCAGCAGCCGCTCGGCGGGCAGGCTCTCCTTGACCGTGGCCAGGTGCCGCTCGAACACCGCCACCGCCTCGTCCTCCTCCGGCAGCCCCTCCCTGAGGCTTCTCCTGCCCTCGAACACGGACGAGGTGATCAGGTCCATCACCGGGCTGAGCCGCATCATCCCGCCGAACACGGCCGCCGCCGCCTCGGGCAGGTCCTCCGGGAGCTCCCGCCCCGGGCCGATGGAGACGAGCGTCTGCATGCTGCGGTACCAGGCACGCGGGTCGCGTACGGTCAGGACGACCTTCGCGTCCGGGTACGCCTCCGCCTGCTCCTTCCAGAAGAAGGACGCCGGCCAGTCCTGCGTGGAGCGGAAGCCGTCGAAGACGTGCTCCCAGTCCACCTGCGCGCCGTCGGCCAGCGGCAGCCACCTGTCGACGCGGGACGGGTCGCTGATGATCGTGAACATGTGGTGGCACGGTCCGAAACCGAGCCGTTCGAGTGCCGCCTTCATCGAGCTGGTTCCTGTACGCGGGAATCCCGCGCCGATCACCGTGAGCACATTGCCTCCATGGGGTGTTGGCCGGCTACTCCGATGTTGACCCGTTGTCACAGGCTCGGCCAGATGGCTAGAACGCCATATGGGCCAGCCAGTGCTCCAGCAGCGCACGGTCCCCGGAGACCGCCACCCGGGCGTCGTCGAGGGGAAGGCGGCGGGAGCACACCAGCATGAGGTCCGCGACGGCTCCCGACACCACCGCGTCCGCCTCCACCGGCCCGTGCTCCCACCACAACCCCCCGGGACTCCTGACGATCACCCAGCCGTCGCCCCCGTCCGGCCGCACCCCCAGCCGCTCGCCCCGGCCGCGCAGCTCCACCAGACTCGGCTTCAGCGACTCCGACCCCGGGGAGGCCAGCATCTCCATGCCCTCGGTGATCACGTCGGCCGCGAGGTCGTCGGCGATCCCGAACGCCGCCCCCGTCGTGGCCGCCGCGTCGTAGTGGTGGACGGCGGTGTCGCACAGCATCCTGCGCAGCCAGAACGCCGCGGGCCGCGGGCCCAGGAACGTCCACACCTCGGTGTCCGCCCCCACCCGCCCGATCGCGCCGATCAGCTCCTCGGCGCCGTCGCGCAGCCACCGCTCCCACCCCGCCGGCGCGCCCGGGCCGGCCTGACCCGGGTCGGGCACCGCGAGCGGCTCACCCTTGCGCAACATCTCGGCCGCCCACCGGTGCGCCTGCCCGATGTGCCCCACGAGAGTACGCAGCGGCCATTCCGGACAGGTCGGGACCATCGCCTCCGGATCCCCTCCGGCCGCCGCGCGGGCGAACCCGGCCGTCTGCTCCCGCAGCCCCTCGACCATCCGCGCGGTGTCCAGCGTCGTCATGACGGATCTCCTCTCGATCTCTTCCGTCCTCTTCCGCCGGTACGGTAGAAACTCCAGTCCAGTGGAGGTTCAAGTGCCTTTGCGCGAGGAGACGCTGGGGATCGGGGACCTGGCGGCGCTGACCGGCGTCCCGGTGCGGACCATCCGCTTCTACTGCGACGAGGGGATCATCGAGTCGGTCCGCAGCGCCGGCGGGCACCGCAGGTTCGAGCCGGCGGCGGTGGAGCGGCTCGGGCTGGTCAGGCGGCTGCGCGGGCTCGGGCTGGGACTGACCGCCATCACCGGGGTGCTCAACGGCGAGCGTTCCATGGCCGAGGCCGTCGCGGCCGAGCGGGCGGCGCTCGACGTGCAACTCGCCGACCTCGCGTGGCGGCGCGCCTGCCTGCGGGCTCGCCTCCTCGACCGCCCGCAGGG
>NZ_JBSFTC010000612.1:0-3199 GCF_053590415.1 Nonomuraea sp. NPDC003201 | reverse complement strand
CCTGCTGGTCACCGCCCAGACCATGCTCCCCGGCGTGCTCCCCGCCCCGGCCGTCCCGGTCGCCGCCGCCCGCCTGGGCAGGCCGCCCACCCCGCAGCCGCGCCCGCCGTCCCCGCGGCCCAAGCCGACGACCGGACCCGAACCGATGACGGCCGGCGAGCTGCGCACCGCCGTCGCGGCCGGGCGGCTCGGCCTGGAGGCCCTGCTGTCGCGCACCGACCTGGCCACCATCGGGGCCGACGTGGAGACGGTGCTGCGGGCCCTGCCCGGGCGCAGCGCCACCGAGATCAGCCGCGTGCTGCGCAGGGGCAGGATCCTCAGCGGCGCCAGCATCGGGGACCTCACCCTGCGCCAGCGCCACTACCTCCTCCTCGCCCTCGGCGCCATCCCGGCGAGCCCGGCCGGATGAAGGGGGCCCGTCAGGGGGCCCGGCCGGTGAGGTAGCGCTGCAGCGTCGGCGCCATCCAGGCGATGAGCTCGTCGGGGGAGGACGAGACCAGCGCGTCCACCCGTACGGCGTAGCGGGTGATGGCCAGCCCCACGAGCTGGCCGGCCGCGAGCGCCGCGCGCAGCTCGGGCTGGTCCACGCCGAGCTTCCTGGTGACCTTGCCGAGCATGTCGTTGGCGAGGAACTCCCTGATCAGGGCGGCGGCGTGCGCGTTCGTGGCGGCCGAGCGCATCAGGCCCAGCACCGGGCCGGGCCGGTCCACCGCGCCGAGCAGGCCGAGGACGTATCCGGCCAGCCGCTCCCCGAGCTTGCCGCGGGGCCCGTCCAGCAGCATGGCCACGGCCTGCTCGGGCTGGAACACCGACGTCACGACCGCGCTGAACAGCTGCTCCTTGCCGCCGAAGAACCGGCGCACGAGCGCCGGGTCCACACCGGCGTCCGCGGCCACCTGGCGCATGCTGGTGGCCTCGTAGCCGCCCGCGCTGAAGGCCCTGGCCGCCGCGGCGACGATCTCTTCCCTGGTGGTCGAGGCCCCCGGCCGCCGCCCGGTCCTGCCTGTGCGTTCCTCCACGGCCGCCAAGTTATATCCCCGTACAGGGACTTGCTACCCCTATAAATCAGATGCTGACGGTTACAGTGATCTGTTAGCGTCAGCGTCGTGACGGCAGTCGAGTTCCCGATCCTCGGGACGGAACCTCTCGCGGTGGAGCTGGCCAACACGCTGTACGGCGCGGGGGAGGCGCGGATCGACTTCCTGCCGGACGCCCGGCGGGTCGGCGAGTGGTTCGCCCAGGTCTCCGAGCGCCATGGGGTCGCGGGCCCGATGGGTCCGCACGCGGCCCGGGTGCGGATGTTGCGCGACTGCGTGCACGCCCTGCTGTCGGCCGCCGTCGAGGGGCGCGTTCCCGACGCGGCGCCGGTCCGGCGGGTCAACGACTTCACGGCGGCGGCGCCGACGTACCTGTGGCTCGACTGGAGCGGCGGCGCGCCAGCCTCGCGCTGGGCCGACACCGTCACCGGCCCGGCCGCCGTGCTCGGGAGCATCGCCACCTGCTGCGTCGAGCTGCTGGCCGGCCCCCAGGCGGATCGGGTACGCCGCTGCCAGGGCCCCGGCTGCTCACTGTTCTTCGTCCAGAACCACCCCCGCCGGCGCTGGTGCCACCCCTCGTGCGGTCACCGCGACCGCCAGGCCCGCTACTACCGCCGGCAGCACACCCCCGGAGCGTCCTGATGATCACATGGCGTCGGCTCGGCCAGGAGGACTTCCCCCTGCTGCGTACGTGGCTGGAGCAGCCGCACGTGGCGCTGTGGTGGAACCACGAGACCTCGATCGAGGCGGTGACCGGCGACTTCGGCCCCGCCGCCCGCGGGGAGGAGCCGTCGGAGGACCTGCTCGTGTTCCTCGACGGCCGGCCGCTCGGCCTGGTCCAGCGCTTGCGGTATGCGGACTACCCCGACTACCTGGCCGAACTGGCGACGCTCACCCCCGTCCCCGACGGCGCGGTGAGCATCGACTACCTGATCGGCGACCCCGGCCAGGTCGGCAGGGGCCTGGGCCCGGAGATGATCCGCTCGGTGATCGAGCGGACCTGGACGGAGATCCCCGGCTCGTCCTGCGTGCTGGTCCCCGTCTCGGCGGCCAACCGTGCGTCGTGGCGGGCGCTGGAGAAGGCCGGGATGCGCCGGGTGGCCGAGGGCGAGCTCGAGCCCGACAACCCGATCCACGGTCGCGCCCACTACGTCTACCGGATCGACCGGCCGGCCGACCCAGAGTAGACCAATCGCTTGGTTGGGAAGTATTCTTGGCCCCCGTCGGCAGCGCAACGAGGACGTGAGGGCACCGTGGTCGAGCAGCAGCACTCCAGCGGCGGTTTCATGGCACGCGTCAGCACCGCGCTCCGCCCGTTCTTCCAGTGGCTCGCGGGCACGAGGGGCTTCGCGCGGGTCGCGCCCAAGATCGTCCCGCCTCTTGATCGCTTCGTCAATCGGGTGACGGGCGGCCGCGTGCTCATGGGGGACCAGATGATCCCCCACCTGCTGCTCACCACGACCGGCAGCAAGTCGGGGCAGGAGCGCCAGAGCCCGCTGGCCTGCCTGCCCGAGGACGGCGGCACGTTCCTGGTGGTCGGCAGCAACTTCGGCAGGGAGCACCACCCGGCCTGGAGCGGCAACCTGCTCAAGACCCCGCAGGCCACCGTGACCTTCCGCGGGCGGGTCATCCCCGTCACGGCCGCCCTGCTCGCCGGGGCCGACCGCGAGCAGGCCTGGCAGGCGCTCACCGGCTTCTGGCCGCTGTACGACGGCTACACGGAGCGCTCCGGCCGCGAGCTGCGCGTCTTCCGCCTGTCCCCGCGCTCCTGACAGTCCCGGTTACCGGCCGCCGGCCACGTCGCCGACGACCTGCGGGATCTCGAACAGGTTGGCGGTGTCCCCGGTGTGCAGGAACGCCACGTTCCGGCCCGGCTCGACCCGCCCCGAGCGGACGTGGTCGAGCAGCCCCGCGAAGCCCCGTCGCCCACGAGCTCGGCATCGCCGTGCTGCCCGCGCTGGCGCTCACGGACACGGTGGACGGCGTCGTCGCCCGCCCCATCGCCGAGGAGCCCCTCGTACGCTTCCTGTACTGCTGCCGGATCGACACGGCCGGGGCGCCGGCCATCGTCACCCGGCTGGAGACGTGCCTGACCGAGGCCGCCGCCGGCCTCCCACGGCCGTCGTGACGGGTGGTTTCGAGCCCCGGACGCCCCGCCGCCC
>NZ_JBSFTC010000611.1:0-3199 GCF_053590415.1 Nonomuraea sp. NPDC003201 | reverse complement strand
GCCGCAACCCCGGTGTCGGGGTTGCGGCCTTTCGGGGGAGAGGTGTCAGATCGCCGAGCGGATCTTCCGGCGCAGCCGGGTGAGCGCCGTGGGCCGGGTCACCAGGCCGAGGGTCTCCAGGCGCTTGCGCTTGAAGTAGCGGGCGTCGAACTCGATGCTCGCCGGCCGCAGCTCCGGGTACGTCTCGGCCTGCATGCAGTAGCCCACCGCCCGGACGAGCCCGCGCAGGTCCACCGCCGTCGGGTGCTCGATGCCGCCGTCCGGCGACAGCCGGGGCAGCAGCGCGTCCACGATCGTGACCGGGATCCGGTTGCTGTTCTCGTACGGCGCCAGCCGGTCGAGCACCAGCTCCGTGCCGTACGCGGCCACCTGCAGCCCGAAGTAGCGCTGCGCGGTCAGCAGCCCGGTCGAGAAGCAGCCCACGACCAGTTCGGGCCGCAGCGCCGCGAAGCACACCTCGGCGGGCACGCTCTCGGCGGCCACCGACAGCCGCACGCCCAGGGGTTCGGCCGCGGCCCGCAGGAGCTGGGCGTGGCGCCGCCCGGCGGCGGGGTGCGGCTTGAAGACGATGTCGGTGTAGCCGCGGGCGGCCAGGGCCTTGAGCATCGTCTCGTGCAGCGCCGCCTCCTCCTCCGGGGTGACGATCTCCAGGGCCGACAGGTACTGGCCGAGGATCATCGCCTGCCCGGGCAGCATGTCGGGGGCGGTGGCGGTGACCTCGTGCACGACCGACATGAACCGCTCGTCCGGCAGGATCGAGGGGGCGACGTCGTACTCGCTGAGCAGCAGCGGGGTCAGGCCCGGCACGAGGTCCAGGTGGAACAGGCGGCCGATGCGGCGGTGGATCTCCGCCGGCAGCGGGTCGCGGGTGGGGCCGTAGCTCATCAGGCCGTCGGAGTAGACGGTGATGGGGCAGTCGCGCACCAGCCCGGCGATGGTCCGGGCCGGGGGCACCGCGATGGACTCCAGCACCAGCTCCTCGACCCCGTCCAGGCCCCAGACGGAGCGGATGAGGCGCTCCGTCATCGGCACCTCGATGACGCGGGCGCGCCAGTCGGAGGGGTGCAGCGGCGCGATGAGGTCGTTCCAGGAGTGCACCGCGTCGAAGCGCGAGCGCAGCACGGCGAAGCCGGGCGACCTGTCGAGCGGCGCCGTCACCTCGGGGATGGCCGCGTTGTTCGACACGATGAGGACGCGGCGCCCGTCGCCGAAGCGGCCGTCGTCGATGGCGGCGGCCAGCGACATCGCGCCGAACAGCGTCGAGGCGTAGAAGACCTTCACTATGTCTCCTCCCGGTCGCGGCGGACCCGGACGTGCGGGCTGGGCGGCAGGTCGGGCACCAGGGCCCGCAGCGTGGTCTCGCGTTCGACGGACATGCGCGCCACCGACTCCGACACCAGTTCGGCGGGCAGGGCGCGCACCATGTGGGCGCCGCGCTCCTCGAAGCGGGAGCGCAGCGCCGGGGTGAACCGGTCGGCGATCTCCAGGTGGTGGGCGAGCAGCGCGCAGAAGTTCCGTACCGCCTTGGGCAGGAACTCCGGCTCGAGATCCTTGAACACCAGGTCGAACGCGTCGAAGAAGTGCAGCTGGCGCTCGTCGCCGACCTGGGTCAGCGACCCGGACACCAGCCGGCGGTAGAACACCCCGGCCAGCGACACCACCGCGAACGTGGCGGCCTCCCGGTGCAGGCGCCAGATCCACGGCCGGTCCTCGGCGGTGTGCAGGGAGCCGGGGAAGTGCAGCAGGTCGCGAAGGGAGCGCCGGTAGATCCCGGCCCACGCGTACGGGTAGTCGACCATGGTTCGCACGCCGGCGGGCAGGATCGCCTCCCGTGGGTCGAGCACCACGCCCCTCCGCGCCATGGGGGCACGGTGCACGACCCGTTTGCGGCCCTCGACCTGCACGTGGTCGGCGCGGACGAAGTCGCAGCCGAGCCCGTCGATCGCCTCGACGAGCCGTGCCAGGTAGCCCGGGGCGAGCCAGTCGTCGGCGTCCATGAACGTGACGTATCGGCCGGAGGCGGCCGACAGGCCCGTGTTGCGGGCGTCGGCCAGCCCGACGGGGGCCGGGTTGCGCAGCATGGTCAGCCCGGGCAGGTCGCGGGTGAAGTCGTCGACGATGTCCGCGGTGGCGTCCGTGGACCCGTCGTTGACGACGATGAACTCGAAGTCGTGCCGGGCGTTGCGGCAGAGCGACGACAGTGTGTCGGCGATGTACTTCTCGCCGTTCAGCACCGGCACGACGACCGAGAGAGTGATCAAGAGTGGTTTCTCCAGAGTGCGGACGAGGTCAGACGGTCACCCGGCGCAGGCGGGCCTTGGGGGCCTCCTCGCCGGGGAAGACGCGCTTGACGCCGTCGCCCATGGCCTGCTCGATGATGCGGATGTCACGGACGAGGTGCTCGAGGCCGGCCGGCTCCAGCGAGGCGGCGTGGTCGGAGCCCCACATGGTGCGGTCGAGCGTGATGTGCCGCTCCACGGTGACCGCGCCGAGCGTGACCGCGGCCAGGGAGATCTGCAGGCCGCGCTCGTGGCCGGAGTAGCCGACGGGCACGCCGTAGCGCTCCTTGAGCGTGGTGATCGTGCGCAGGTTCGCCTCTTCCGGCGGCAGCGGGTACGTGGACGTCGCGTGCATCATGATCAGCTTGTCGGTGCCGAGGATCTCGACGGCCGCGTCGATCTCCGACAGCGTGGACATGCCGGTGGACAGGATGATCGGCTTGCCGGTGGCGGCCAGGACCCGCAGCAGCTCGTGGTCGGCGACGCTGGCCGAGGCCACCTTGTGGACGAGGACGTCCATCTCCTCCAGGAACTCCACGGAGGGCACGTCCCACGGCGAGGCGAACCAGTGCAGGCCGCGCTCGTCGCAGTATTTCGCGATCTGCCGGTACTCGTCGTAGCCGAACTCGGTCCGCTCCTTGTACTCCAGGTACGTCATCTCGCCCCACGGCGTCTGCCTGATCTGGCCCTTCTGCTCCTCGGGCACGCAGATCGCGGGGGTGCGCTTCTGGAACTTGACCGCCTGGCAACCGGCCTCGGCCGCCACGTCGATGAGGCGGCGGGCGATGTCGATGTCGCCGTTGTGGTTGATGCCGATCTCGCCGATCACGTACACGGGCTCGCCGTCGCCGACCAGGACGTCGCCGATCGCGACGGGGCCGAGCC
Source organism: Nonomuraea sp. NPDC003201 (assembly GCF_053590415.1). Lineage (NCBI taxonomy): Bacteria > Bacillati > Actinomycetota > Actinomycetes > Streptosporangiales > Streptosporangiaceae > Nonomuraea > Nonomuraea sp. NPDC003201. The sequence continues at coordinate 35 of NZ_JBSFTC010000611.1, read as the reverse complement.
TGGGCCGCGTGCGGACCTCGGCGGCGGGCGGCTCG
>NZ_JBSFTC010000610.1:0-3210 GCF_053590415.1 Nonomuraea sp. NPDC003201 | reverse complement strand
GGTACGGCGGCCGCGGCGGCGACGCCGGCGGTGGCCGCGAGGAGACGGCGGCGGCTCAGGCCGAGCGTGCGGCGGAGCGCCTCTTCCTGCTCATGGAGCTGGCTCACGCGTGTTTCCCTTTCTCGAGGGACGCGTGCGCCGACCACGTCACGGCGTAACTGTGCCCGGCTCCACGAACATGCCACCGCGCGGGGAGCCTGCGACGATCAATTGTTACTACGCCGCGCAGAAGCGGTCAATGGTGCCCGAAAGCCTGATCGATGGCGTCCGGCGCGAGCACGTGGTCGACGACCATGACGGCGGCTCCGACGACGCCCGCCCGGTCGCCGAGCCGGCTCGACCCGATGCCGAGGTGCTGGGTGGCCAGCGGGAGCGACCGGCTGTAGATCGTCTCCCTGACCCCCGCCAGCACCTGCTCGCCCGCCTCGGCGACGTCCCCGCCGATGACGATGAGCGAGGGGTTGAAGAAGTTCACGATCGAGGCCATCACGGCGCCGACCTCGCGGCCGGCCTGCCTGACGAGCCGCGTGGCGCGCAGGTCGCCCGCGCGCATCAGCGCCACCACGTCCCGGCTGCCGTGCGCGTCGACCCCGGCGGCGCGCAGCTGCGCGGCCATGGACGCGCCGCCCGCGACCGCCTCCAGGCAGCCGGTGTTCCCGCACCGGCAGGGCGCCTCGGACGCCGGGACCCGGATGTGGCCCACGTCTCCCGCGGCACCCTGCGCGCCCCGGTGCAGCCGGCCGCCGGAGATGATGCCGCAGCCGATCCCGGTGCCGATCTTGATGAAGATCAGGTGGTCGATCTCGGGCCCGGCGGCCCAGTGCTCGCCGAGCGCCATGATGTTCACGTCGTTGTCGGCCAGCACCGGCGCGCCGAGCCGCGACCCGAGCCAGCCGGGCACGTCGAAGCCGTCCCAGCCGGGCATGATCGGCGGGTTCACCGGCCGTCCCGACGCGTGCTCCACCGGCCCGGGCAGCCCGACGCCGACCCCGCACACCTGGTCGAGGTCGCGCCCGGCGTCGGCCAGCAGCTCGCGGAAGGCGGTGGCGACCCACTCCAGGGTGGGCTCGGGTCCCCGGTCGACGGGCAGGTCTGCGGCCCGTTCGGCGAGCACGGTCATGCCGAGGTCGAGCACGGCCAGGCGGGCGCGGGTGGCGCCCAGGTCGGCCGCGAGCACCACCCGCGCGCCCTCGTTGAACGCGAACACGGCCGCCGGGCGGCCCCCGGAGGAGATCGAGTCGTCGGCGGCCACCACCCAGCTCCCGGCGATCAGCGCGTCGAGCCGCTGCGACACGGTGGACCTGGACAGGCCGGTGAGCTGGGCCAGCTCGCCGCGGGTGCGCGCCCGCCCGTCCCGGAGGATCGCCAGCAGCGCCCCCGCTCCGGCGCTCTGGCCGTTGGATCCCGTTGTCATGAGTACTACCTTACTTCGATGATCGGCCGACTTATGTTGACAGAAACGAAAAGCCCGATCTATCGTCGCGAAATATGCCGGACATATGTGGACAACAACCCACATATCGTGAGATCGTCCGGCAATTCCCGAGCTCCGGCCCGGGATCAACGCTCTACGCCTTGGAGGATTCGGTCCGGCCCTCGCCCGCCGTCGCGCCGAGACGCGGGCCCCGCAGGGATGCCACCCGGCCGGATCCTCCACAGGGCCTGGTTCCGGCGATCCGGAAACCAGTGTTTCGGGCCCAGAATGCGAACCAGGTGCGGGAGCGCTCCCAAGCCTATCAGGCCCCGCTTGAACTGCACACATGCCCATTAACTCCGAAATTTCCCCAATTGAGGGGCGGCGAACGGCCGGCGCAATCACGTCGAGAGTGAGGGCTTGACATCCCAGGCAGGCCCGCCCGCACCGATTCGCGAGTAAAACGTTCCAGATTTCCAGATATCTTGCAGCAAGGCGGATGAGCTGGGCTTTCGTCCCTTCACTACGGTTAGTCAATAGGCCAGACAATTCCGGCGGGTCCGATATTTGGTATTGAGGCCACCATTGTGGGCGCAGGTGCCATACTGCGTTTGGGAGCGCTCCCGCGAGCGCGCTCCCCCATGACGCCCCTCCACGAGGACCGGCAGTGAACCATCCCGACCTCCTTCCCGACGCCCGGCGCCCATGGGCCGCGCGCAGCTGGTGGATCGCCCTGGCCATCGGGGCGGCCGGCTTCGCCTTCGTCTGGCCGGCCACCCCGCACGCCCGGGAGATCGGCGCCGCCTGGCAACTCGTGGCCAAGCTGCTCGGCTTCGCCTTCCTGTGCTGCGCGATCGCGTTCTCGGGCTTCCTGGACGTGATGCGGCAGGTGGTCAACCCGGTGCCGATCCCCGAGCGCGCCGACGCCCCGCACATCAACCTGTTCACCGGCGGGGCGATCTGGGTCACGCCGACGCACGTCCCGCTGATCGTGGGCGTCAACCTGCTTCCCCTTGACCGCTGGATCGCGCGGAGGAGGTGACCCTTGCCGAACGCGCTTGCTGCGGCGCGGCGTGCCGCGGGTTCCCACGGGCCACGAGGAGGTCCGGTAAGGGTCGCCATGTTCTGCGGCGGGCGGGGCGCGGCGGGGATAGCCCGCGCCCTGCTGCGGGTGCCGGGGCTGGAGCTGTCCCTGCTGATCAACGGGTTCGGCAACGGGCCGTCCACCGGCGCTCTGCGCCGCTACCTGCCGGGCATGCTCAGCCCTTCGGGTTTCCGCGAGAACCTCCTGCTCCACCTGGACCCCGGCGACCCCCGGCGCGAGCTGCTCGAACGCCGCCTGCCGGCCGGGACCACGGCCGCGGACCTGGCGCGGCTGGCCGACGGGCCGCTGGACTACCGGATCGCGCGGGAGCTGCGGGTGTTCGCCGGGCGGCTGCGCGCCGAGCCGGACGGGCTCGACCTGGCCGGCTGCGCGCTGGGCAACCTGGTGCTCGCGGGGGCGTACCTGCGGCTGGGCGAGGACTTCAACGCGGCGGTACGCGCGTGCGCGCACACGTTCGGGTCGCCGGCGCGGCTGCTCAACGTGACGTGCGGCGAGAACGCGTTCCTGGTCGCGCTCAAGGAGGACGGGCGGGTGCTGGCCGACGAGGCCGACATCGTCGCGCCGCAGGACGCGGTGGCCATCACCGGGCTGTTCCTGCTGCGCGAGCCGCCCGGCCCGGACGAGCTCTCCGGGTCGCCGGAGCTGCTCGCGCGGCGCGCCGCCACGGTCACGCCCAGCCCCGAGGCGCTGG
>NZ_JBSFTC010000609.1:0-3218 GCF_053590415.1 Nonomuraea sp. NPDC003201 | reverse complement strand
AACGCCCTGACCAGCACCGGCTTCCAGTCCTTCGGAACGTCGCCGAGCCGCCTGGGCAGGTTCGCGCTCGAGCGCGGCGAGCACCCGTTCGGCGGCCTCGTGCCGTACCTCGATCAGCTCGTCCAGGGTGGCGGTGCGCGGCGCCTCGTCGCCGTCGCGGACGTCCACCAGCCGCAGCAGCAGATCGCGCGCGACCTCGCGCTCGGACGCCGGCAGCCCGGCGTAGAACCGCTCGGCCACCGCGCCGAGCGCCGGGTCGGCGGCCGGCCCGCCGGAAGGGCGCACCCCCGCGGCGGCCTCGGCGCCTTCGGCCAGCGTCGTGTGCTCGCCGCCGAGCAGCGTCAGCAGCAGGCGCTGCGCGGAAGGACGCGCGGCCGGGTCCTTGGACAGCGCGGCGCGAACCAGCTCGCGCAGCACCTCGGGCAGGACATCGACGTCAGGGTCGTGGTTGAGCAGCCGGTTGATGACCGCGATCGTCGTCGGGGCGGTGAACGCGTCGCGCCCCGTCGCGGCGAACAGCACCACCGAGCCCCAGGCGAACACGTCGGCCGCCGGCTCGGCCCGGCCCCCGGAGAACAGCTCCGGCGCCATGTACATCGGGGTCCCGGCCAGCTCGCCCGTCGAGGTCATCGACAGGCCCGCGGCCCTGGCGATACCGAAGTCGATCACTCGTGGCCCGTCGGGCCCCATCAGGACGTTCTCCGGCTTCAGGTCGCGGTGCACCACGCCCGCCTGGTGGATGGCGGCCAGCGCGGTGGCCACGCCCACGGCCAGCCGGTGCAGCGGGTCACCCGAGAACGGCGCTCCCTCCGCCACCGCCGCGCGCAGGCTCGGGCCGGGGACGAACTCGCTGACGATGTGGGGGCGCTCGCCTTCGAGGTCGTGATCCAGGATGCGAGCGGTGCAGAACGAGGCGACCTGCCGCGCGGCGGTCACCTCCCGGCTGAAGCGGCGGCGCAGGGGAGAGTCGCCGGACAGGTACGCGTGCAGGACCTTGACCGCCACGCGGTTGGCCGCCTCGTCGTAGCCCTCGTAGACGACGCCCTGGCCGCCCGAGCCGAGCCTGCTCGCCAGCCGGTAGCGGCCCAGCCTCGACGGATCCCCCGGACGCAGCGGGTCTGCTGTCATGGTTCGTTAGATGGCCGATCACCGCCGCCGGTTCGGGCGGGGTGCTCGGCACCGGCCACAAGATCAGCAGAGGACGCAGGACCATGCTCAATACCGGGCTCACCACTGGGCTCACCACCGAGGAACAAGCCGTCGTCGACACGGTCCGCGACTTCGTCGAGCGGGAGGTCCGGCCCGTCGCCCGCGACCTGGAACACGCCAACGCATACCCGGACAAGCTCATCGAGCAGATGAAGCGGCTGGGCATCTTCGGCCTGGCCATCCCCGAACCCTGGGGCGAGGCGCCGGTGTCCATGCCGTGCTACGCCCTGGTCACCGCCGAGCTCGCCCGTGGCTGGATGAGCCTGGCCGGCGCCATGGGCGGGCACACCGTCGTGTCCAAGCTCATCCTCGCCTTCGGCACGCAGGAGCAGAAGGACCACTACCTGCCCAGGATGGCGACCGGCGAGATCCGCGCGACCATGGCGCTGACCGAACCCGGTGGCGGCTCGGACCTGCAGGCCATGACCACCGCCGCCCGCCGGGACGGCGACGACTTCGTGGTCAACGGCGCCAAGACGTGGATCACCAACGCCCGCCGCTCCCAGCTGATCGCCCTCATGTGCAAGACCGACCCCTCCGCGCGGCCGCGCCACAAGGGCATCTCCATCCTGCTCATCGAACACGGGCCGGGCCTGACGGTCTCGCGCGACCTGCCCAAGCTCGGCTACAAGGGCGTCGAGAGCTGCGAGCTGGTCTTCGAGGACCACCGGGCGCCGCTCACCGCCCTCCTCGGCGCCGAGGAGGGCCGTGGCTTCGCGCAGATGATGAAGGGCCTGGAGGTCGGCCGCATCCAGGTCGCCGCCCGGGCCCTGGGGGTGGGCCGCGCGGCGTTCGACGACGCCCTGCGCTACGCGCAGGAGCGGGAGAGCTTCGGCAAGCCCATCTGGAAGCACCAGGCCGTCGGCAACCACCTCGCCGACATGGCCACCGACCTGACCGCCGCCCGCCAGCTCATCCTGCACGCCGCCGAGCGCTACGAGAGCGGCGCGCGCTGCGACATGGAGGCCGGCATGGCGAAGCTGTTCGCCTCCGAGGCCGCCATGAGAGCCGCGCTCAACGCCGTACGCATCCACGGCGGCTACGGCTACTCCACCGAGTTCGACGTGGAACGCTACTTCCGTGACGCGCCGCTGATGATCGTCGGCGAGGGCACCAACGAGATCCAGCGCAACGTCATCGCCGCCCAGCTGGTCAAACGCGGCGGGCTGGACTGACCGGGGCCCTATGCCTGCGGCGTCGCGGCTTTGCGGGCGCGGAACCACTTGACGATCGATGGCCCGCCCGCGAAGCACCACAGCGCCACGACCGGGTCGCAGATGGCGCAGCCGAAGGAGGAAAGGGCGGCGAAGGGCAGGAGGGGGTTCCCCTGGAGGTGGTGCAGGATGTCCCAGGCGGTGTGGAGCAGCCAGCCGATGCCGATCCAGGTCCAGCTGTCGAGCCCCCGGTAGGCGACGTAGGTCATGACGACCGGCAGGACGAACTCCCAGTACCCGAGTCCGCCCCCGCTGAGGTAGGCGGCGCCGGCCCCGCCGACCAGCACGGCGTTGACCTGGCGCCGTTGCGGCTCGGGGATCAGGGACAGGAGGGAAACGCAGATCAGCCCGATGACGATCGGCATGATGACGGACATGGGGTGTGGCAATCCGTTCTGAGGTTGGGGTTCTCCGGTTCTCGCAGCGCAACGCTAGAGCGCGCGGCCACGGCTCCCCATGGGCTGGATCGACAATTTCCAACGGGTTCCCGCCATCCGGCCCGAACCCGTGAGCGCCTACCGTGTCCTCATGCACACGGTGGCGGTCCTGGCTCTGGACCATGTGGTGGCGGCCGACCTGGCGACGCCGATCGAGGTGTTCGGGCGGGCCCGGCTGGCGGACGGGCGCAGCCCGTACCGGATCCTGGTCTGCGCCGCGACGCCGCAGGTGGCCAGCGACGCCTTCACGCTCATCGCCCCGCACGGCTTGCGGGAGCGTGGATGCCGCGCAGAATAATGAGGGCCGGGATGTCTACTACATGATCAGTACGACGATGCACCTGAGTCCCGGTGCGCC
>NZ_JBSFTC010000608.1:0-3226 GCF_053590415.1 Nonomuraea sp. NPDC003201 | reverse complement strand
ACCGCCCCGGCCGCCAGCGCCGCGGCGACGGCGAGCACGATCAGGGCCAGGGCGAGCACGGCCCGGCGGCGCCGGACGAGAAGGAAGCCCAGCCTGCGCAGCGGCGGCCCGGCCGCCTTCGCGTGGACCGGCCGCAGCCGCGTGTTCAGCGCCATGTAAGGTGCCCCCGCCCTAAAACTCGGTAAACTACTCGTGTTTGCTCTCCCAATCAGAAATACAAGTGAATGCTCGCATTTGTCAACGAGGAGACCCATGCCTGAACGCACGGTCCGCCGGCAGGCGCGCGGCCTGAAGCGCATGGCGGAGATCCTCGACGCCGCCGAGTCGGTGATCGCCGAGGTCGGATACCCGGACATGACGACAAACCACGTCGCCACGCGGGCGGGGATGTCGCCCGGGTCGCTCTACCAGTTCTTCCGCAACAAGGAGGAGATCCTCGACGGGCTCGTGGCTCGCTACACCGACGAGCGGCAGGAGTTCTGGGCCGCCCGGCTGGCCGCCGTCACCCCGGAGGTGCCGCTGGAGGCGCTGGTGGGGCAGGTCGTGGACGAGAGCGTCAGGTTCAAGGGCGCGTCACCGGCGTACTGGTCGCTCCTGTACGGGTCGGCGACGGGCGACCAGCTGGCCTCGGCCTCGCAGCGGCTGCACGACGACATCGCCCGGCAGGTCGCGGCCATGCTCCGCCGCCGCTCCCCCAGCCTGGCGGAGGAGCGCGCCGCGCTCATGGGGACGATGGCGGTGGCCATGGTGAAGGCGGTGATGCCGCTGGTCACCACCGCGACGCCGGAGCGCGGCGCGGAGCTGGTGGCGGAGCTGAAGCTGGCCCTGGTGCGCTATCTGGGCTGAGCGCGGACTGAAGCTCGCCCTGGCCCGCCATCTGGGCTGAGCGCGGACCGAGGCTCGCCCTGGTCCGCCAGCTGAGCTGAGCGCGGGCCTCGCGCTCAGCCGCGGAAGGGGCCCAACACCTCGAAGGTGTGGCCCTCGGTGCGGCCGCGCCGGGCCGAGAAGTAGAGCCGATCGCCCTCCGGCGAGAACGCCAGCCCGGTCAGCTCCGCGCCGGCGTGCCCCTCCAGCCTGAGGAACGGCGTGACCGCGCGGTCGGGGGCGATGACGTCGATCTCCGTCGTCTCCCTGGCCACGTACAGGTCGCCGGAGGGGGCGGCGGTGATGGCGCGCACTCCCTCGCACAGCCGCTCGAGCGCGGAGGTCTGCGCGTCGTAGGCCCACAGGCCCGTGTCGCCCTTGGTCGTGAAGTAGCACACCCCGCCCGCGTAGTGGCAGCCGTCGCCGCCGTCGAAGTGGCGGGCGCCCTCGACCTGGTGGCGGGCCTCCGCGCGCAGCGCCGCCGGCGAGGGCACCACCTGCCAGTGGCCCGAGGAGCACAGCACCTCCAGCGTGCCCTCCGTCAGGTCGCCCCAGTCGCTCGGCCGGAACCGGTAGAAGCAGCCGTCGGGCTCGTCCTCGGTCATGTAGACGACGCGCCGCTCGGGGTCGCAGGCGGCGGCCTCGTGCTTGAAGCGGCCCATGGCCAGGCGGGGGCGGGCGGCGCGGGCGCCGTACGGGTCGCACTCGAAGACGCGGCCGCGGTGGCCCAGCTCGCACGACAGCCAGCTGTGCCACGGTGTGGCGCCGCCCGCGCAGTTGAGGTCGGTGCCCGACAGGATGCGGTAGGCGTCGGCGACGGTGCCGTCGGCGCGGAAGCGCAGCGCCGACGCGCCGCCGAGCAGGGGCAGCTCGGAGTTGGACACGTAGATCCAGCCGGCGCCGTCGGGGAAGCAGGCGCCGCCGTCGGGGGCCGCGTGCCAGGTCAGCCCGGCGACCTTGTGGCCCGAGCGGGCCACCACCCTGCCGGTGAAGCCTGAGGGCAGTGCGAGGCCGTCGGCGCCCGGCAGGCCGAGCGGTCCGTACGGGCTGATGCCGCCCCGCAAGAGCGGGCCCGTGCGGAGGAGAGTCTTGTGGGACATCGTGGGGCCTCCCTCTAGGTGCCACGCTAGTCGACCGCACCGACATGAATGGCAGGGACTCGCGACATCAAACTCTGCGCAAACCCCGAACTCCCACCGCGCGATCATCCGGCCAACACGCGTCGGCGGGCCGCCGGCCAGGGGTCGCGGCCCTGTCGGTGGGCATGTCGGTGGCCCTGTCGGCGGCCCTGTCGGCGGGCATGTCGGCGGGCATGTCGGCGGGCATGCCAAAGCCCGGGCTCCCGTGCGGGCTCCCGGGCTTTCTGGCAGGTCAGGCCTGGGCCTGGAACATCCAGTGCTGCTTGTCGATGTCCTGCGCCACCGCGATGAGCAGATCCTGGGTGACCGGGTCGGGCTCGTCGGTGACCCGGACGCGCTCGTGCATCCGCTTGCTGACACCGTCCAGCAGGTCGGTGATCGTCGCCACGACCTTACCGTCCTCGATCCAGCCGGACTCCGGCTGCTGGAGCTTCGTGGACCTGGCGACCGTGGTGGAACGTCCGTCCGGGTTGATCCCGACGGCGACGGCGCGTTCGGCGATGGTGTCCATGTGGGACCTGGCGAGGTCGGTGAGCTCGTCGAGCTGGAGGTGGATCGGGCGGAAGTGAGGGCCGATGAGGTTCCAGTGCGACTGCTTGGCGACCAGCGAGAGGTCGATGAGATCGACCAGGGCGCCCTGCAGGGCCCGCGCGACGGTGTCCTTGGCCTCTCCCGAGAGTGGGCCGGTGATCATGGCCATGTCCTGTTCCTCCCCATCGATAGGAGTTTTCCCTATTTAGAACGACATGGCGGCGGTCATTCTTCCGCGTCGTTGACAGTGTAACAATGACAGTGTCATTGTGGAGGTATGAGCGACGCCTCCGCCTCCACCGGGCCCATCGGTTGGACCATCGGCGAGCTGGCCGAGCGCGCGGCGCTGGCGCTGCGCGCGAGCTCGGACGGCGCATCCGCGGGCAACGGCCGGGTCCGCGATGTGCCCGGCGAGCGGCTGATCAGGTGGTATACGACGATCGGGCTGGTGGACCCGCCGCTGACCAGGCGCGGCCGCATCGCCCAGTACGGGCGGCGGCACCTGCTGCAACTCGTGGCCGTGAAACGCCTGCAGGCCGCCGGGCACTCGATCGCCCAGATCCAGGCGGCCCTGGCGGGCGCCACGGACCGCATGCTGGAAACCGCCGCGGGTGCGGGCACTCCCCCCATGACCGGTGCCGTGCGCGAGCGGGTGGGCCCTGGCGCGAGCGAGGCACCCGACGGCGCGCACC
>NZ_JBSFTC010000607.1:0-3251 GCF_053590415.1 Nonomuraea sp. NPDC003201 | reverse complement strand
GGTCGCCGGGTTCGCCGCGACGCTGGACGAGCTCGCGGGTGAGCCGGGCAGCCCTCTCGTGCCGCGCCCGGCCGGCACGCTGCCGCCGCTCTCCCCCGCCCAGGAACGCCTGTGGTTCCTGCACCGCCTGGATCCCGCCGACGCCTCGTACAACATGTACATCGTGCGCAGGCTCCAGGGCCCGCTCGACGAGGCGGCACTGGAGCGGGCGCTGACCGGGCTGATCGCCAGGCACGAGTCGTTGCGGACCCGCTTCCCCGAGGTGGACGGGCGGCCGGTGGCCGTGGTCGAGCGGCCCGCGCCCGCCAGGATCGAACGGCTGGCAGCCCGCGACGAGGCCGAGGCCCGCGCGCTCGTCGCCGCCCGCACGAACGCCCCGCTCGACCTGGGCGCCGCGCCGCCGCTGCGCGTCACGCTCGTCCGGATCAGCCCGGACGATCACGTGCTCTGCGTCGTCCTGCACCACATCGTGGCCGACGGCTGGTCGATCACCGTCTTCCTGGACGACCTGGCCGCCCTGTACGCCTCCGCCGAGCTCGCGCCGCTGGCCGTGCAGCACGGGGACGTCGCCGGGTGGCGGCGGGAGCAGGACCGCGGCGCGGCCCTCGACTACTGGCGCGCGCAGCTTGCCGACCCGCCCACCCTTGACCTGCGCACCGACCGGCCGCACCGCCCCGGGGCGACGCGCGGCGACTTCCACCTGCTGGAGGTGCCGGGCGAGCTGCTCACCCGGCTGGAGTCGACGGCTCGCCGGCATCGGGTGACGCTCTTCATGGTGCTGCTGGCGGCGTACCAGGTCCTGCTGTCGCGGCACACGGGGCAGGACGACGTCCTGGTCGGGTCGCCGACGGCGGGCCGGGACCGAGTGGAGCTGGAGCCGCTCATCGGCTACCTCAGCACCACGCTCGTCCTGCGCGGCGACCTGTCGGGTGACCCGGCGCTGGAGGAGCTGCTGGCCAGGACGCGCAGGACGGTCCTGGACGCGATGGCCCATCACGACGTGCCGTTCGAGCAGCTGCTGGCCGAGCTGGACGTGGAACGGGACCTGGCCAGGAAGCCGATGTTCCAGACCCTGTTCACCCTGAACAGCCAGACCGCCGACGGCGAACGCGACCGCCTCGGCCCGGTGCGGATGTCGTTCTTCGACGACGGGTACCGGCAGGCCAAGTTCGACCTGACCGTGGAGGCGTGGCGGTCGCCCGGGCGGCTGCGGGTGGCGTTCGGGTACGACGCGGGGTTGTTCGACGCGGAGACGGTGGCGGAGCTGGCGGAGCGGTTCGCGGTGGTGCTGCGGGGGGTGGCCGACCCGGGCAACCGGCGGGTGCCCCTGTCGCGCCTGCCCGTGCTGACGCCGTCCGACGAGGCCCTGCTCGCGTCGCTGGACCGCCCTCCGGCGGGCCCTCTTATGGGCAGCGTGGGGACCGTCGGAGGGCTCATCGCCGAGTCGGGGGCGGCGCACCCCGGCGAGGTGGCCGTGAGCTGCGGCGCCGAGGCCGTGACGTACGCCGAGCTGGAGCGGCGGGTGGCGCGGCTGGCCGGTGAGCTGGCCGGGCGGGGCGCGGGCGAAGGGGACCTGATCGGGCTCCGGACGGGCCGCTCGGTCGAGGCGGTGGTGGCCATGCTGGCGATCTGGCGGGTGGGCGCCGCCTACGTGCCGCTGGACCCCGAGTACCCGCCGGAGCGCCTGCGCGCCATGGCCGCGGGGACGTCCCTCGTCGTCACGGCGGGGATCGAGCCGGGGGCGGGCGCCGCTGAACGCCGGCCCGGCCTGGCATATGTGATCTACACCTCGGGCTCCACCGGCACCCCCAAGGGGGTCGCCGTCGAGCACGCCGGGCTGGCCGAGCGGGTCCGGTGGATGCGCTCCGCGTACGGGCTGCGCCCCGGCGACCGCGTCGTCCAGCTCGCCTCGCTGAGCTTCGACACCCACGCCGAGGAGATCTTCCCGGCGCTGGCCGCGGGCGCCACGGTCGAGCTGCTGCCCGGCGGCGGCGCCACCCTGCCCGACCTGCTCGCCCGGCGGCCCGACGTCACCGTGCTCGACCTGCCCACCGCCTACTTCCACCACCTGGTGGACCTGATCGACGAGATCCCCTGGCCGGACGGGCTCCGCCTGGTGATCCTCGGCGGCGAGCAGGTGCGCGCGCAGGCCGTGGACCGCTGGCGCGAACGCTTCGGCGACCGGGTGCGGCTGGTCAACACGTACGGCCCCACGGAGACGACGATCATCGCCACGTACGCGGAGCTGGAGGGCGGGGACCCCCATCCGCCGATCGGCCGCCCCGTGGAAGCGACCCCCGTCCAGGTCCTCGACCGCCACGGGGCGCCCACCCCGCCGGGCACGCCCGGCGAGCTGTACGTCGGCGGCCCCGGCGTGGCCCGCGGCTACCTCAACGCCCCCGATACGCCGTTCGTGACCCTGCCGGAGGGCCGCTACTTCCGGACGGGCGACCGGGTGCGGCTGCGGCGCGACGGCCGGTTGGAGTTCCTCGGGCGCCTGGACGCCCAGGTCAAGGTGCGCGGGTTCCGCGTCGAGCCGGGCGAGGTCGAGCACTGCCTGCTCACCCATCCCGACGTCCGGCAGGCGGCCGTGCTCGCGCGAGAGGGCGACCTGGTGGCTTACGTGGTGCCGCGTGGGGAGACCAGCGCCGGAGGGCTGGCCGAGCACGTCGCGCGGGCGCTGCCGCCGTACCTGGTGCCCGCGCGCTGGGTGCTCCTCGACGCGCTGCCCCTCACCCGCAACGGCAAGCTCGACCGGGCCGCGCTCCCCGAGCCGGACGCTCCGGTCGGGAGCGACGACACGCCGCCCAGGACGGACGCCGAGGAACTGGTGGCCGACGTCTGGGCGGAGGTGCTGGGCGCGGACAAGATCGGCGCGTTCGACGACTTCTTCGCCCTCGGCGGCCACTCGCTGCTCGCCATCCGGGTGGCCGCCCGGTTGCGCGCCCTGGCGGGGGTGGATCTGCCGATCCGTACGCTGTTCGACCGCCGCACCGTGGCGGCGCTGGCGCTGGCCGTCGAGGAGGCGCTGGTGGCCGAGGTGGCGGGGCTGTCCGACGAGCAGGTCATGAGGCTGACGGAGGAGGGTCATGACCGAGCTTGTCGAGGTCATCAATAAGCACAGCACCTTGGTCATGAGACCGACGAAGGAGGGTCATGACCGAGCTTGTCGAGGTCATCAATAAGCACAGCACCTTGGTCATGAGACCGACAAGCTTGGTCATGAGACCGACGAAGGAGGGTCATGACCG
>NZ_JBSFTC010000606.1:0-3255 GCF_053590415.1 Nonomuraea sp. NPDC003201 | reverse complement strand
GCCAGCGTCTGCGCGCCGGCCGTCGAGACGTGCACGCCCACCACCTGGTCGCGCCGCGCGCCCCTGCGTACGAGCCCCGAGGCCGCCCTGGTCACCTCGGTCACCAGCCTGCGGTAGCCGTAGACGTGGCCGCCGCGCAGATCGACGAGCGCCGGCCGCTCCCCACGCTCGTACGCCTGGCGGAACACCTCGTGGATCACGGTCCCGGTGGTCGAGGCGGCAGGCTTCATGACCGCCAACGTACGGCCGCCGGGCATGCACAGCATCGACCGATCTATGTAGGCAGATGTGCATTCCCGCGGGCGGGCCCGAGCCCTGCGCGACTCGAGCCCGCTGCCACGCGCCCGGAACCGGACCTCCACCCCTCCGAGGAGGCCCAGCTCCGCGCGGACGCGTGACGTCCCCGATGGATCGGCCGCACCACAAAGGGTGGAAAGCCGGTGCGGCCGATCACACGTAGCAACGGTAGGTGTGCAGATGGGTGCCGCACATGCGCTGACATGGCCATTCGACGATGTAAACCGGCAGGCTCCGTGATGTGTAGAGAGGTACGCGGATCAGCGGCTCTCGATCACCCATGCGGCGATCTGTGTACGTGTGGAGAAGCCCAGCTTGGACAGGATGTTGGCCACGTGGCGGGCGGCGGTCGCCGGGCTGATGACCAGTTCGTCGGCGATGGCCCGGTTGCTGAGCCCTCTGGCGATCAGCTCGGCGATCTCGCGCTCCCTGACCGTGAGCCTGCTGTCCTGGCTGACCGGTACGACCGGCTCCGCGGGGCGTTCGGGCAGCGCGCCGTCCAGGGCGCACGCCACCGCCTGTTCGGCGGTCATCCCCCCGCCCTCGGTCCACAACATGCCGACCACGGCCTCGCCCAGCCCGATCCGCGCCGGTCGCAGGACGTCCTCCGTACGCGCGTCCGGCTGGCGGCTGCGCAGCGCCACCGAGGCGGCGGCCAGCAGGACCGCGCGCCGGTGGTCGCCCTCGGCGGAGACCAGGACCGCCCACTCCTCCAGCCGCCTGGCGATGCCCGCGCGCAGCCCCGCGTCGCGGCTGAGCACCAGCGCCTCGGTGAACCTGGCCCTGGCCTCCACCAGGTCGCCCTGGTCTAGCGCCACCTTGCCGAGCCCGGCCAGGCAGCTCACGATCTGCTGCCTGGCGTCCACGTGCAACAGCAGGCTCAGCCCCGACTCGTAGTGCCGCTTGGCCGTCGGGAGGTCGCCCGAGCGCCTGGCGACCTGGGCGAGCCCGATGTGGGCGAAGGACCGGCCCACGTGGTTGTCGAGCCCCTCGTTGATCGCCAGCACCTCCTCGAACCCGCGCTGCGCCTCCCGCAGGCGGCCGTGGTGCAGGCCGAACTGCGCCCGGGTGCCCTGGGCCAGCGACTCCAGGATGAGGTCGCCGGAGCGCCTGGCCAGCTCCAGCGCGCGGGCCAGGGTGTCGGGCTCGCCGGTGAGCTGGGCCAGCACGATCGTGCCGACGGCCTCGCCGTACGCGTCGTCGACGGACCTGCACAGATCGAGCCCGGCGCGGGTGCACCACGTGGCCAGCTCGAGATCGCCCGCCGCCAGCGCCAGCTCGCCGCGCAGGATCGTGGCCTGGCCGCGCAGCGCCGGCCGCATCCGCGGGACGTCGAGGGCCAGCAGCCGGTCGAGCCGCTCGGCCATGTCGAGCTTCCTGCCGCTGCCGACCAGCAGGTAACGCAGGTCGGTCAGCAGGCTCAACGCGGTCTCCGGCAGGCCGATGGCGATCGACCACTCGCAGGCCGAGCCGACCTCGACCTTGAGCGCGTCGAACAGGTTCACGTACCGCTCGATCACCGGCCACGACGTGCGCGCGCCCGGCGCGATCGCCTCCTTGAACCCGCTCGCCATCGCGGCCAGCGCCGTCAGGTGCCTGCGCCGCAGCTCCGTCTCCTCGCCGGACTCGGCGAGCTGCTCCAGCGCGTAATCCCGTACGGTCTCCAGCAGCCGGTAGCGCGCCTGACCGGCGATCTCGCCGTCGAGCGCGACCAGCGACTTGTCCACCAGATCGCACAGCCGGAGCAGCACGTCCTCCTCGGGCAGCCCCGGCCCCGAGCAGACCGCCTCGGCCAGGTCGAGCGTCCAGGAGGAGCGGAAGGCGGCCGTGCGGCGCAGCAGCAGCCGCTCCTGCGGGGAGAGCAGCCGGTAGCTCCAGTCCACGGCGGCCCTGAGCGTGCGGTGCCGGGCCGGAGCCGTACGCGCGCCGCCCGCCAGCAGCCTGAACCGGTCGTCCAGCCGCTCGACGAGCTGGCGGACGGACAGGACCCGCACCATGGCGGCGGCCAGCTCGATCGCCAGCGGCAGGCCGTCGAGCGCCTGGCACAGCTCCGTGACCAGCGGCCGGCTCTCGTCGGTCAGCTCGAAGTCGGGCCGGGCGGCGGTGGCCCTGGCCACGAACAGCCGCACGGCCTCGCTGTCCTCCCCACCCACCGACAGGGGAGGCACCCGCCACACGGTCTCGCCGGGCACGCGCAGCGGCTCCCTGCTGGTGGCCAGCACGGTGAGCCCCGGACAGGCGCAGAGCAGGTCACGGCACAGCTCCGCGCACTCGCCGATCACGGGCTCGCAGTTGTCGAGCACCAGGAGCGCCCGCCGGCCCGCGATCGACTCGGCCAGGTCGCCCGCGATGCCGAGCGCGGCGGCGACGTACTCTCTCAGCTCGCCCTTCTCCAGGTCGGCCAGCTCGATCAGCCACACGCCGCCCGGGTGGTCGGGGCCCACCCTGGCCGCGAGCCGCATCGCCAGCCGGGTCTTCCCGATGCCGCCCGCGCCGCAGAGGGTCACGGCCCGGGAGACGCGCATCAGATGGGCGAGCTCATCTAGATCGGACTCCCGGCCCACGAACGCGTTCGGCTCGGCCGGCAGGTCGCTGAAGTCGGCGAATCGCAGCATCACTGTGAGTGTGTCACCAACTACGCCACGCGCCCAGACATAATCTGTGGAGATCTGTCAGTGCCCGTGGGCACACTCAAGTCATGGTCGATGAGCCGCTCGAGCTCGGTGAGATCTCCTTCTCCGACTGGTATGCCCATCAGGACAAGCTGGCGGAGGTCGGTTTCCTGACCATCGCCAGGCGGCTGCCGTCACTCGTGGCACAGGCGATGCGCATGGCCTGGCAGGCCGGCCGGCGCGACACCCTCGCCACGATCACGCTCAACCTCCTCGGCGGCGTCTTCACGGCCTTCGGCCTGCTGGCGACCACCGGCGTCCTCAGCGCCCTCTTCAGCGAGGGCCC
>NZ_JBSFTC010000605.1:0-3262 GCF_053590415.1 Nonomuraea sp. NPDC003201 | reverse complement strand
GGCGCCGAGCTGGCACGCACCGCCGGAACGGCGCGTGCCGGCACCACCACCGACCTGGCGGAGATGCTCGATGCGGCCGGACGGCTCGCGCGCCGCCGCGCGCTCGTCGTCGTGCTGTCGGACTTCATCGGCGACGGCGACTGGGAGCGCTCGCTCCAGCGCCTGGCCCGGCGGCACGAGGTCGTCGCGCTGCGCATCGTGGACACGGCCGACGACGTGCTGCCCGAGGCCGGGCTGATCGTGGTCGAGGACGCCGAGACCGGCGAGCAGCTCGTCGTCGACTCCGCCGACCCGCTGTTGCGGGTGCGCTTCCGGGAGGCCGTCGACGCCCGCGACGCCCGGCTCACGGCGGGCATGCGCCGGGCCGGGGTGCCCGTACACCGCGTCGACACCGACCGCGACCTGGCCGAGGCGCTCGTCGAGGTCGTCGCCCGAACCCGGGACCGGTCGCCATGACAGGGGCCGCCAACGGACACGGAGGAGGCTCATGACCCTGTCCTCCCCGCTGCTGCTGGCCGTCGGGCTGATCGTCACGGCGGCGCTCGCCTGGGCGGCCGTCGTCTCGGCGCGCCGCCGGACGTCCGCGCTCGCCGCCGCCGGCGTCGCCGTACCGGGTGCCCGGCGGGCGTACCTCGGCAGCGGCCTGACGATCGCCGGCGTCGCCGTACTCGCGATCGCCACCGCCGGACCGGCGGCCATGGTGCCGGTGCCGCGGACCGCGGGCACCGTCATCCTCGCCATCGACGTCTCCAACAGCATGGGCGCCGACGACGTCGCGCCCACCCGGCTGGCGGGAGCGCAGCGGGCGGCCCGCGCGTTCGTGGCGGCGCAGCCCGACAGCGTCGACATCGGAGTCGTCGCGTTCGCACGGGGCGGGCTCACCACCGCCCGCCCCGATGCCGACCACTCCATCGCGCTCAAGGCCATCGACCGGCTGAAGATCACCGGCAGCACCTCGCTGGGGACGGCCATCACGGCCTCGCTGACGCTGATCACCGGCAAGCAGGTGGCCATCGGCCGCGACGGCGCCGCGCCCGACGTCGGCTACTGGCCGTCGGCGACGATCGTGATGTTCTCCGACGGCCAGAACCAGGGCAGGGCCGGCGATCCCGCCGTCGAACAGGCCGCCGCCGTGGCCCAGAAGGCGGGCGTCCACATCCACACCGTCGGGGTCGGCACCACGGCCGGGGCGACGGTGCAGGTCGACGGCTACCGGCTGCAGACCTCGCTGGACGAGGACGCCCTCACCTCGATCGCGCAGGCCACCGGCGGCGCCTACCACCCCGCCTCCGACACCGCGCAGCTCGACGGGGTCGCCGACACGATCGATCTGCGGCTCACCGTCTCCGACGAGCCGCTGCCCCTCGCCGGCGCCCTGATCGGGCTCGCCCTCGCGCTGCTCACCGCCGGAGCGGCGCTCACCGTGCTCCGGTCTGGACGGGTGATCTGAATGTCGTTCTCATGGCCGTGGGCGCTGCTGTCCGTCCTGATCATCCCGCTGATCTTCGCCATCCGCTGGTGGGCGGGGCGCCGCCGCCGGCGGGCCGCCGTGCGGGTCACCTCGATCGCGCTCGTACGCAGCGCTCTGCCCGGCCGTACGCGCTGGACCCGGAAGATCCCCGCGGCCCTCTTCATCGCCGGACTCGCGCTGCTCGCGGTCGGGGCCGCGCGACCGCAGGCGTCGGTGCCGGTGCCGATGACGTCGGCGACGATCCTGCTCGCGCTCGACACCTCCGGCTCCATGTGTTCCACGGACGTCGACCCCAACCGCATCACCGCCGCGAGGAAGGCCGCCGCCGACTTCATCGAGTCGCAGCGGGGCGGGCCGCGCATCGGCCTGGTCACCTTCGCGGGCAACGCGGGGCTGCTCGTGCCTCCCACCGACGACACCGACTCGCTGATCAAGGCGCTGGACGGCCTCACCGTGTCCCGCGGCACCGCGATCGGGCAGGCCATGCTCACCTCGATCGACGCGATCGCGGAGGTCGACCCGTCGGTCGCCCCCACCGGCGCGAACCCCACCGGCGGCGGCGGGGCGGGCTACGCCGGGGCCGCGATCGTCGTGCTCACCGACGGCGCCAACACCCAGGGCGTCGACCCGCAGACCGCCGCGCAGGAGGCGGCCCTGCGCCGCGTCCGCGTCTTCACCATCGGCTTCGGCACCACGAACCCGGCCCCGATGGTCTGCGACAACTCCCAGTTCGACGGCCGCGGCTTCGGCGGCTGGGGCGGCGGCTTCGGTGGCCGCGGCGGATTCGACCGCGGCCGCAACGTCCGCATGATCGACGAGCCCGCGCTCAAGCAGATCGCCCAGACCACCGGCGGCTCCTACCACCGCGCCGAGAACGCCGACCAGCTCCAGAGCGCCCTCGACGCCCTCCCCGGCACCTTCACCGTCATCCAGCAGCGGGTCGACACGGCCGCCGCCTTCGCCGCCGGCGGCGCCGTCCTCATCACCGCCGCCCTGTCCCTGTCCCTCTGGTGGAACCGCCCCCGGACCACTGATACGCCTCGTCGGTCCCCGTCGGCGTTATGAGGTGAGGACGGCGGCGGTGGGCGGCCAGCCCTCGCGGGCGCTGGGGTAGCGCGGGGCCCAGCCCGTGGCCGCGCGGAAGCGGGCGTTGCCGACCCGTAGTGAGCGGGTCAGCGAGGTGAGGCGGTGGCCGAAGAGGTAGGCGGCGCGGCCGGGGACGCTGAGCCACAGGCGGGTGTCGGCGGCGCGGGCGAGCGTGTGAGCGTACTCCCGCTTGGTCAGCGGCTCGTCGTCGACGACGTTGTACGTGCCTGCGGGCGCCCCGAGCGCGGCGACGACGGCTTCGGCGGCGTCGGCCAGATGGATGGAGGACACGTAACCGTCGGGGTGACCGAGCACCATGCCGACGTGGTGGCGGGCCTGGGCGTACATCTCCTCGCTGTGCGCGGCCCCCGGCCCGTAGAACCAGCCGAACCGCAGCACCACGCCCGCGCCGCCGCCCTCCCGGCCGAAGCGGTGCGCGCTCGACTCGGCGGCGAAGTTGCCGCGGGTCATCGGGTAGTGATCGACGGGCGCGTCCTCGTCGATCCAGCGCGCGCCCTGGTCGCGGTAGACCATGCTGACCGACTCCTGGACGACCCGGCCGACCCCGGCGGCCAGCGCGGCGTCCACGACGGCGGCCGAGCCCTCGGTGCGCCAGGTAGAGCACCACGTTGACCCCGAACCCGGCCCACACCAGCACCCCGATCATGGTGACCGTGGCCCATGCCGGGTCCGACAGGAACGGCA
>NZ_JBSFTC010000604.1:0-3276 GCF_053590415.1 Nonomuraea sp. NPDC003201 | reverse complement strand
GGGTGCCGGGTGCCGGGTGCCGGGTGCCGGGTGCCGGGTGCCGGGTGCCGGGTGCCGGGTGCCGGGTGCCGGGTGCCGGGTGCCGGGTGCCGGGATTACGGGGGCGTTGGAGCACGGCAGGGCGCGCGACGGGCGGGCAGTTGGCACGGCGGTGGCCGATGCGGCGTGCGGCGGCGGGCGCGGGATGGCGCGGATGGCGCGGACGGCGGAGTGCGCGGGACGGGCGGGAGGCGCTGGGCTGGTGGACGGTGAGTGCCGGGGACGGAGTGTGGGAGCACCGGGAGGGACCGGCCGGGTGAGGGCTGGCCGCGGTGGGGCTGGCCGCAGTGAGGGGTGGCCATATGAGGCGGACCACGGTGAGGCGGTGCGCGGTGAAGCGGTGCGCGGTGAGGTGGGACGGGGTGAGGGGTGAGGCGGGTCGTGGTGAGGGGTGTGGAGGGCGTGAGGGGGTGGAAGAGATGAAGGGTGGCTCTGGTGAAAGGTGGAGGAAGTTGGGGGTTGGGTGGGGTGGGGGTTAGACGAGGCGGCGGGCGGTGGCCCAGCGGGAGAGTTCGTGGCGGTTGGAGAGTTGGAGCTTGCGCAGGACCGACGAGACGTGGGTTTCCACGGTCTTGACGGAGATGAAGAGCTCCTTGGCGATCTCCTTGTACGCGTACCCCCGCGCGATCAAGCGCAGCACCTCGCGCTCGCGCTGCGTCAGGGAGTCCAGCTCGGGATCGATGGACGGCGCCTCCGACGAGGCGAAGGCGTCCAGGACGAACCCGGCCAGCCGTGGCGAGAAGACCGCGTCGCCCTCCGCCACCCGGCGGATGGCGTCCGTCAGCTCCTTGCCGCTGATGTTCTTGGTCACGTAGCCCCGCGCCCCGCCCCGGATCACGCCGATGACGTCCTCGGCGGCGTCCGAGACCGACAGGGCGAGGAAACGCACCTGGGAGCCGGCGCCCAGGACCCGGCGCAGCACCTCCTGGCCTCCGCCGCCCGGCATGTGCACGTCCAGCAGGACCACGTCGGGCTGGTGCTCGGCGATCGCCTTGACGGCCGTCTCCACGTCCTCGGCCTCGCCCACCACCTCGATCGAGTCGCCCAGCTCGGCGCGTACGCCGGAGCGGAACAGCCGATGATCGTCGACGATCAACACGCGCGTCATGCCTTCTCCACCTTCATGGTCAACATCACTTCCGTGCCCTCACCGACGGAGGTGCGTACCCGGGCCGTGCCTCCGTGGCGTTCCATTCTCCCGATGATGGACTCCCGAATGCCCATCCTGTCGAGTGGCACCGCGTCGAGGTCGAACCCCTTGCCACGATCCTTCACGAAAATCGTGACCTCTTCACCCTCTACTTCGGCATAGACGGAAATAGCTGGGCTCTCAGAGTATTTGGCCGCGTTGACCATCGCCTGCCGGGCCGCCTTGAGCTGGGCGGCCAGCTTACCCGCCGGGTCGAGGGCGATGTCCCCCACGCAGACGACCTCGATGGGCACCCCATGGGCGTCCTCCTCCTCCGCCGCGATCCTGCGTACGGCGGCCGCCACGGTGGCGTCGGCGTCCTGGGCGGGCTGGTAGAGCCAGTTGCGCAGGTCGCGCTCCTGGGAGCGGGCCAGCCGGGTGACCTCGCGCGGATCGTGGGCCACGCGCTGGATGAGCGTGAGCGTGTGCAGCACCGAGTCGTGCACCATGGCGGCCACCTCGGCGCGTTCCTCCTGCCTGATGCGCTCGCGCCGCTCCAGCTGCAGCTCTTTCCACAGGCCGGCGAGCCAGGGTGCGGCGATGACGGCCAGGCCGCCGACCACCACGACGGTGAACAGCAGGCCGGGTTTGGCCTGGTTCAGCTCGCCCTCCGCGTACAGGAAGCCCGCCGCGCCGATCACCACGAGCACCACGCCGAGCAGCGTGCGAACCCGGTTCTTCCTGATGCTCGTGGTGGCGCCCTGCACCCAGCTCTTACGGCGCTCCGGGTCGGCCTGCTGCCAGAGGATCAGCGCCCCGATCCCGCCCACGGCGAACGGAAGCATGCCGATCCCGCCCTGGGACGCCCCCGTGAGCCAGCCGAAGGCGAACAGCGCCACCCCGATCGCGCTGAACGCGGCCAGCTGGCTCCAGTCCCGCTGCGGCGGCTGCCCCTCGTACGGTTGCCGCGGCGTGACCATCCACAACACGGCGTACGCCACCATGCCGACCCCGTCGACCACGCTGAGCAGCACGAACATCAGCCTGATCACCACAGGATCGAGCGAGAGCTGCGTCGCGAGGCCCTGGGCGACACCGCCCAGCAGGCGGCCCTCCATGGGGCGCATCAAGCGCCGATAAGGCGCGTCGCCGGTCGGCTCGGCGAGAGTCTTCTGGTCCATAACATCGCCATAGTCACATGTCGGGGGCACTTCGGGCATCAGGGAACAACCCCCGGGTCGGGTCAGGGGTGTCCCGGATGCGAGCACACCACACGTAGGTCCACGATGGTGACATGACAGAAGCTCCGCCCAAAGAACCGGCCGCCCCGCCCCGGTCGCTGCGACGCAGCAACGAGGGGCGCTTCCTCATGGGGGTCTGTTCCGGTCTCGGGCGGCACACCGGCATCGACCCCGTGGTCTTCCGCGTGGGTTTCGCCGTGCTTCTGCTGGGCTCCGGCATCGGCCTGTTCCTCTATCTCGCGGCGTTCCTGCTGATGAAGGAGCCGAACGGCAAGCCGGGGATCATCGAGCAGTGGACGCGCCGCGACTTCGACGCCGAAGCCGTGATGGCGTTGATGACGGCGGTGCTGGCGTTCGGGCTGGCGCTCAACCTGGCGACGGTGTGGCTCGACACCGGCACCCTGGTGGTGGCCGTCCTGCTCGCCGTCTCGCTGCTCGCCGCCCACTCCAGCGGGGTGGACCTGCTGGGGCTGGCTCGCTCGATGCCCGAACGGCTGAGCAGGAGGCAGCGGCACACGACCGCCGCTCCCGAAGCCCCGCCGGTCAGGCCCACGCCCCCCGCGGAGCCGTCGCCGGTATGGTCCTCCCCGGAGCCGTCGCCGGTATGGTCCTCCCCGGAGCCGTCGCCGGTGAGACAGCCCACGCCCACACCCGCGCCCTCGGCGGGGCCACCGCCGGTCAAGGAGCCTGCCGCCCAGGAGCCGGTCAAGGAGCCCGCTGTCCCCGAGCCGGTGCAGGAGGCGGTCGTCCCGGAGCCGGTGCAGGACGCCGTTCGGGAGACGGAACGGGAGCCGGAGCCGCCGACCCGGGTGCACGAGGCCGCGCCGCCCGCCCCGCCCGCGCCCCCCCCCCCCCCCCCCGCCGCCC
>NZ_JBSFTC010000603.1:0-3286 GCF_053590415.1 Nonomuraea sp. NPDC003201 | reverse complement strand
CCGCCGAGCTGGCCGCCAACGAGCCGCTGCGCGCGCAGGTGGCGGCCTTCCGCGGCCCGATCGCCGCCGAGTGCGCCGGGCTGCTCTACCTGTGCGAGGAGCTGGACGGGCAGCGGATGTGCGGGCGGGTGCCGGGCCGGGCACGGATGACGCCGAGGCTGACGCTCGGCTACCGGGACGCGGTCGCGCTCAGGCATTCGCCGTTGACGGAGCCGGGTGAGCGCTTCCGCGGGCACGAGTTCCACCGCACCGCCGTCGAGTACGCCGGCGAGCCGTTGTTCCGCTTCGAGAGCGGCGCCGACGGGTTCGGCGACGCCCTGGTGACCGCGTCCTACCTGCACCTGCACTGGGCCGGGCAGCCGATGACGGCTCAGCGGCTGGTGTCGTCCTCCAGGTCGCCCTCGGTCTTGAGGTAGACCTCCTGCAGGCCGCGCAGGACCTCCGGGTCGGGGTGCTGCCACATGCCCCGCTCGGCGGCCTCCAGCAGGCGTTCGGCGATGCCGTGCAGGGCCCAGGGGTTGGACTGCGCCATGAACGCCTGGTTCTCCGGGTCGAGCACGTACGTCTCGGTGAGCTTGTCGTACATCCAGTCGGCGACCACCCCGGTCGTGGCGTCGTAGCCGAACAGGTAGTCGACCGTGGCGGCCAGCTCGAAGGCCCCCTTGTAGCCGTGGCGGCGCATCGCGGCCAGCCAGCGCGGGTTGACGACCCTGGCCCGGAAGATGCGCGAGGTCTCCTCCGACAGGGTGCGGGTGCGGACGGCGTCGGGGCGGGTGCTGTCGCCGACGTACGCGGCCGGGGCCCTGCCGGTCAGCGCGCGGACGGTGGCGACCATCCCGCCGTGGTACTGGAAGTAGTCGTCGGAGTCGGCGATGTCGTGCTCGCGGGTGTCGACGTTCTTGGCGGCCACCGCGATCCTGCGGTAGGCGTCCTCCATCTGCGGGCGGGCCGCCACGCCGTCGAGGTCGCGGCCGTAGGCGAAGCCGCCCCACACCGCGTACACCTCGGCCAGGTCGGCGTCGTCGCGCCAGTTGCGGCTGTCGATCAGGGGCAGCAGCCCGGCCCCGTACGCGCCCGGCGCCGACCCGAACACGCGCATGGTCGCCCGGCGCTCGTCGCCCCCGGTCGCGGCGACGTGGGCGCGCACGTAATTGTCCTCGTACGGCTCGTCCAGCCCGGCGGCCAGCCGTACGGCGTCGTCGAGCATGGCCACCACGTGCGGGAACGCGTCGCGGAAGAAACCGCTGATCCGCACCGTCACGTCGATCCTGGGACGGCCCAGCTCGGCGAGCGGGATCGGCTCCAGGGACGTGACCCGGCGTGAGGCCTCGTCCCATTCGGGGCGGATGCCGAGCAGGGCCAGCACCTCGGCCACGTCGTCGCCCGCCGTGCGCATGGCGCTGGTGCCCCAGACCGACAGCCCCACCGAACGCGGCCACTCGCCGGTGTCCGACCGGTAGCGCTCCAGCAGCGACTCGGCCATGGCCTGGCCGGTCTCCCAGGCCAGGCGGCTCGGGATCGCGCGGGGATCGACGGAGTAGAAGTTGCGGCCGGTCGGCAGCACGTTGACCAGGCCGCGCAGCGGGGAGCCGCTCGGCCCGGCGGGAACGTAGCCGCCGTCCAGGGCGTGCAGGACGTGGTCGAGCTCGTCGGTGGTGCGGGCCAGGCGCGGCACCACCTCGGTGGCGGCGAACTCGAGGACCCGCGTCACGAGTTCGCGCCGGTCGTCCGGGAGCTCGCGCGTGACCTCCACTGGCGCGTCCGGCGCCCAGCCGCGTTCCTCCATGGCCTCCACCAGCGCCCGGGCGGCCGCCTCGGCCCGGTCCACGCTGCCGAGCCCCGCCGTGCCGTCCTCGGCCAGGCCGAGCGCCTCGCGCAGGCCGGGCAGCGTCTCGCGGCCCGACCACATCTGCCGGGCGCGCAGCATCGCCAGGACCAGGTCCACGCGCACCTGCCCGGCCGGAGCCTGCCCGAGCACGTGCAGGCCGTCGCGGATCTGCGCGTCCTTGACCTCGCACAGCCAGCCGTCCACGTGCAGGATGAAGTCGTCGAACTCGCTGTCGTGCGGCCGGTCCGCCAGCCCCAGGTCGTGGTCCAGCCGGGCGGCCTGGATGAGCGTCCAGATCTGCGCGCGGATGGCGGGCAGCTTGGCCGGGTCCATGGCCGCGATCGTGGCGTGCTCGTCCAGCAGCTGCTCCAGCCGGGCGATGTCGCCGTACGTCTCCGCCCGCGCCATCGGCGGCACCAGATGGTCCACCAGCACGGCGTGCGCCCGCCGCTTGGCCTGCGTGCCCTCGCCGGGGTCGTTCACCAGGAACGGGTAGACCAGCGGCAGGTCGCCGATGGCCGCGTCGGTGCCGCACGCGGCGGACATGCCGGCCGACTTGCCGGGCAGCCACTCCAGGTTGCCGTGCTTGCCCACGTGCACCATCGCGTGCGCGCCGAACTCGGCCGAGAGCCAGCGGTAGGCGGCCAGGTAGTGGTGGCTGGGCGGCAGGTCGGGGTCGTGGTAGATGGCGATCGGGTTCTCGCCGAAGCCGCGCGGCGGCTGCACCATCACCACCAGGTTCCCGGCCCGCAGCGCCGCCAGGACGATGTCACCCTCGTGCACGAACAGCTCGCCCGGCGGCGGCCCCCAGTGCCGCTCCATCTCCGTCCGCAGGTCCTCGGGCAGGGTGCGGTACCAGCGCTCGTAGGACGCGGCGGAGATGCGTACCGGATTGCCCGCCAGGTGCTCCTCGGTCAGCCAGTCCTGGTCCTGGCCGCCGGCGGCGATCAGCGCGTGGATGAGCGCGTCGCCGTCCTGCTCGGCCACGCCCGGGAAGCCCTCGCCGAGGTCGTAGTCGGCCTCGGCGAGCCTGGCCAGCAGCCTGACCGTGCTGGCCGGGGTGTCCAGGCCGACCGCGTTGCCCACCCGCGAGTGCTTGGTCGGGTACGCCGACAACATCACGACCAGGCGGCGCTCGGCGGGCGGGGTGTGCCGGAGCAGCCCGTGCCGTACCGCGATGCCCGCCACCCGGGCGGCCCGCTCGGGGTCGGCGACGTAGACGGTCAGCCCCTCGGGGTCGATCTCCTTGAACGAGAACGGCACCGTGATGATCCGCCCGTCGAACTCCGGGATGGCCACCTGCGAGGCGGCGTCCAGCGGCGACAGCCCGTCGTCGTTCTCCTCCCACGCCTGCCTGCCGGTGGTCAGGCAGAGCCCCTGCAGGATCGGCACGTCGAGCGCGGCCAGCGCGCCCACGTCCCACGCCTCGTCGTCGCCGCCCGCGCCCGCCGTCGCGGG
>NZ_JBSFTC010000602.1:0-3286 GCF_053590415.1 Nonomuraea sp. NPDC003201 | reverse complement strand
GGCCCGCTCCTCGCCGCCGCCCTCGTCGTGGGGGTGGCCGTCGCGGGCCCATGACCGTGCCGAACCCCACGTTCATGACCTGCGCCACCGCGGTCGGCCACGGACTCCGCAGCGACTGCACCCCGTCGCTCACGGCGGCGTCCACGGCGGTCCACGCGGGCGTACGGGCGGCGAAGCCCATCACCGTGCCGAGAACGAGGAGCGCCACGGAGACCGGCACCGGGAACCCCGCTCTGTTCGACCTCATGGTGGAACGATAAAGAGGGCCGGATAAGGCCGAGTTCAGCCCCCGGCGCGGGCGCGCGCGGTCCGCAGGACGAGCAGCCCGCCGATCCCCGGGACGAACGCGAGCAGGCGCGCGGCCGGCTGGACCGTCCAGGTGGCCGCGATCACGGCAAGGTAGGCGGTGCCGTGCAGCGGGCCGCAGAACGTCGTGATCACCTTGGCGTGCACGGTGAACAGGTTGCCGAGCAGGAGCACGAGGGAGGCGGCCTCGACAGCGGCCGCGATTCGGAGCAGGCGCATGGCGGGTCAGTCCCCCGCGCCGGGCCGTACGATCATCAGGACCACGACGACCGCCCAGGCCAGGTTGTAGAAGCCGGCCAGCATGGACATCACGCGCAGCGGCCGTACGTCGCCGGGCTCGCTGAGCGCGGCGCGCTGGCGCGGGTAGATCTGCGTGGCCAGCAGGGCCCCCGCGACGGCCGTGAGGATCATGGAGACGGTGATCCAGATCTCGCCCATCCGGCCCTGCACGCTCGCCAGGATGATCCCGGCCAAGGGGACGATGAGCCCGAAGGCGGCGTAGCCCCCGGTGATGCGGTGCAGCGCGACCGCGACACTCCGGTTGCGCTCGCCCGGATCCGGCGGCGGCCCGCCCTGCCCGCCGGTCGCGACCGGCACGTAGCGGGGGAACAGGCTCGTCGCGACGGCCGAGCCTCCCACGAACACGATGCCGGCCAGGACGTGCACCGACAGCAGGACATGCTCCAGCATTCCTCGACCTCCGACCTTCAGGGTGACTGAAGCCTAGCGCAAGCTTCAGCTGCCCTGAAGGTCGGGGGGCCTGGGGGTGGCGCCTGGCGGGCAATGCGATTCGGGTGCGGCGCCTCGTCGTGGCGATGGTCAAACCGGCTGAGGTGAAGGGCCCGGGGAGGAGGCCAACTTTCACTTTTCGGAACGATAGTCTAACGTTCGGAACATGTCCGAGATGGCTGCCGAGTCCAAGCTCGTCGGATCCGACCGCGTGCTCGCGGTCCTTGCCGAGCTGGCTCGCCACCCCGACGGTATCGGCTTGGAGGAGATGGCCCGAGCGGTGGCCAGCCCCAAGCCGACGGTCCACCGTGCCCTGGCGTCGCTGCGCCGCGCCGGATTCGCCGCGCAGCACGGTCACGGGCGGTACGTGCTCGGCGACGAGTTCCTGCGGATGGCCTTCGCCCACCACGAGGCCCGGCCGGACCACGTGCGGGTCACGCCGATCCTGCGGGCCCTGTGCGACCGCTACGGCGAGACCGTGCACTACGCCGTGCTGGAGGGGACCTCGGTCGTCTACCGCTCCAAGCTCGACCCGTCCGACGGGGCCGTCCGGCTGACCTCCGTCGTCGGGGGCCGGAACCCGGCACACTGCACCGCCGTCGGAAAGGCGCTGCTCGCCGACGGCCTGCGCACCGAGGACGCGGTGCGCGAGTGGGTGGGGGAGCGGCGGCTGGAGCTGCCGACCGCGCGCTCGATCGGCACGGTGGAGCGGCTGCACGCCGAGCTCGTGCGCATTCGCGAGCAGGGCTACGCCGTCGACGACCAGGAGAACGAGCCGGGCGTCAACTGCGTGGCGGTCCTGGCCTACCTGACCTCGCCCACCGTGCCCAGCGGCGCCGTCAGCGTCAGCGGGCTGGCCTACCGGACGCCGCTGGAGTCGCTCGTCGACGACCTGGCCGCCATCCGCGGCATCGTCGCCGGGCGGGAGACCCCGTGAAAGAGCCCGTGAACCGCACCGCCGCCCGTACCCTTCCGATCCGAACACGGAGAGAGCGTTGTACCTGATGCGCATCGGCGCGCCCGGCGCCGAGAAGCCCGTCGTCCGCGTGGACGAGTCCCACTACATCGACGTCTCGGATGTCACGCCCGATTTCGACGAGCGGTTCTTCGCCGCGGGCGGCATCGCGTTGCTGGCTGACCGGGTGGCCCGGGGTGAGGTGCGGGCGTTCGCGGGTGAGCGGGTCGGCGCGCCGATCGCCCGGCCGCACCAGATCCTGTGTATCGGCCTGAACTACAGCGACCACGCCGCCGAGACCGGCCAGGCCGTGCCGGATGAGCCGATCCTGTTCACCAAGTCGCCCAACACCCTGATCGGCCCGTACGACGAGGTGCGCATCCCGCGCGGCTCCACCAAGCCGGACTGGGAGGTCGAGCTCGGCATCGTGATCGGCAGGCGCACCTCCTACCTGGACTCGATCGAAGAGGCCGCGGGCGCCATCGCGGGGTACTGCGTGGTCAACGACGTGAGCGAGCGGGCCTTCCAGATGGAGCGCGGCGGCCAGTGGTCCAAGGGCAAGTCCGCCGAGACCTTCAACCCGGCCGGCCCGTGGCTGGTCACCCCGGACGAGATCCCCGATGTCAGGAACCTGGGCATGTGGCTCGACGTCAACGGCGTGCGCCGGCAGACCGGCACCACCAAGACGATGATCTTCGACCCGTACGTCATCGTGCACTACCTGAGCCAGTTCATGGTGCTGGAGCCCGGCGACCTGATCAACACCGGCACCCCGCCCGGCGTCGGCATGGGCCACAACCCGCCCATCTGGCTCCAGCCCGGCGACGTGATCGAACTCGGCATCGACCGGCTCGGCAGCCAGCGCCAGCAGGTTCTGGGCCCGCGATAAGGACAGAGCGGTAAGGACAGAGCGGTAAGGACAGATATGAGCGTCACCCATTCCGAGAAGCGGCGGCTGACCGCCCCGGACCCCGCCGTCCTGGTGGCGGTCGAGGCCGCCGTGCCCGGGATCACCCGTACGCGGGCCACCGACCGGCTCGGCATGGCCCATGACGCCTCCCACTACCTGCTCACCCCGCAGGCGGTCCTGGTGCCGGAGAGCGCCGAGCAGGTGGCGGCGCTCATGCGGACCGGGCTGCCGCTGACGTTCCGCTCCGGCGGCACCAGCCTGAGCGGGCAGGGCGTGAGCGAGCACCTGCTGGTCGACACCCGGCGGCACTTCCGCGGCATCGAGGTGCTCGACGGCGGCGTCCGGGTCCGCGTCCAGCCGGGCGCCGTGCTGCGCCAGGTCAACGC
>NZ_JBSFTC010000601.1:0-3314 GCF_053590415.1 Nonomuraea sp. NPDC003201 | reverse complement strand
CGGTTACATTCCGAACCCGGAAGTTAAGCTTCTCTGCGCCGATGGTACTGCACTCGGGAGGGTGTGGGAGAGTAGGTCGCCGCCGGACAATCTTTATAGAAATGGCCCCACGCCGGTGCGTGGGGCCATTTCTTGTTTTACGGGCTAATCCGCCGCCCGCACCAGCTCGACCAGGTGTGACCTGGGCGGCCGCGTCTCTCCCACCTTGGTGTGCTGCCCCGTCCGGGTGTCCACGCGGAAGATGATTTCGTGGAACAGCTCGGCCGTCCCGCATTTCAACAGAACCTCCCGAGAGCCGGCCCACCGGCTGACGTCGCAACGGCTCGCCCTGTCCTTCAACGGGAGCGAGAGGCGTACGTCATGGAGCGCCTTTCCGGTCCCGGTGTCGATGGTGACCAGCCGGGCCGGGCGGATGTCGGCGCCGCCGGCCGGGAAGTTCCTGGAGACGACCTGCGCGGCCTGGCCCGTCCCGTCCGGGGTCAGGGTGCCCGTCGCCTCGACGGCGCGGAGGCGGGCCGGTAGCGGCCTTGTGGTGGTCCCCGAGGCGTCCATGACCGAGAACGACTTGTCGTCCTCGACCATGAGCCTCGATCCGTCGTCGTCCAGCCGGTCCAGCCAGGAGCCCCCAGGCAGCCGCCACACCGTGCGGCCGGTGGCGACGTCCACGACGAAGCTCGGAGGCTCGTCCACGCCGTCCCAGCCCGCCACGTAGTCGACGTACAGCCAGCGCCCCTTGCTCAGAAGCGCGGGCCGGTACGCGAGCCGGTCCCCGTCCACTCCGGGTGCGGCCTCCTGGACCGCACGGACGGTTCCCCCCACCAGGTCCCGGACCACGAGGCGGCCGTCGCCGGCCCGCTGGTAGGCCAGGTAGCGGCCGTCCGCGGTCAGGTCCACGTAACCCCGCTCCACCGCGTCCGTGAGCTGCCACGTCCTCCCGCCGGATGTCACCACGGACCAGTGGGCGCACTCGTCGTGCGGTCCCCCGTCCTCGGCGTTGTCGCACAGGTACGCGTAGGCAGCGGTCTCGCCAGGAGACGGGCGGGGCCGCTGGTCCGGCGCGCGGGCGGTGGTCCACAGCGGGACCAGGGCCGCGCCGGCCGCCACCACGGCGGCGATCACTATGAGCTTCTTCATGGCACCCCTCCATCAGGTTGGATGCCGCCGAGGTCCTGGCGGTTTTCGAGGAGGGGCTCGATGCGATACGGGATCTGGGTGGACAGGGCGATGGTCGTGTCCGTGCGCTGCACGGCCGGGGACGCCAGGATGCCGGCGATGATCTCCTGCAGGTGCTCGGTGGTGTGCGCGACCACCCGGCACAGCAGGTCGTACTGGCCGCTCGTGCCGTGCACCTCCAGGATCTGCGGTACGGCGCGCAGTGCCTCCGCCGCCTCCGACAGCCGCCCCTGGGCGATCTGCAGCCACACGAACGCCAGGATGGGGTAGCCGGCGCCGGCCGGTGACACGGTCGGGCCGAAGTCCTCGATCACGCCTCTCGCCGTCAGCTTCTCCACCCGGGCCTGTACGGTGCCGCGCGCCACCCCCAGCAGCCGGGCCGGCTCCGTCAGGCCGACGCGCGCTGGCCGCCCCCCGGTACGCCGCCCTGTACCACCTGGCGGGGCAGGCCGCGCGGCGGGTGGAGTCCGAGGAGGCGCTGGAGTTCGTGTCGAAGGTCTTCTGGTTCACGATGGAGTTCGGGGTCATGGCGGAAGGGGGCGAGCTCAGGGCGTACGGGGCGGGGATCCTCTCGTCGTACGGGGAGATCGAGGAGTTCCGCGGCATGGACGTCAGGCCGCTGGACCTGTCCGCGATGGGGACGACACACTACGACATCACGAAATATCAGGACGTGCTGTTCCGGGCCGAGTCCCTCCAGCACCTGGAGGATGTCGTGGGGGACTTCTGGGCCACGTGCGACGACGATTCGATCGCGAAATTGATCGCCGCGGACATCTAGCGGCCTGTCACGATTTTTCGTGATAATGCGTCAATGATCGCGGGCCGCGGCCAGGCAATACCACGAGCGGTCATCGCCCTCGCCCTGCTCACAGCCCTCTTGCCGATGCCTGCCCGGGTCCGGGCACAGCCGCCCGCGCCCGCCCGGCGGGAAACGGTCCTGGGCGTACGCGAGGCGGCCCTCGGGGCGCGGCTGGAGCGGGTCTCGGCCGAGGAGAACCTGGCGCCGATCCCGGCCGAGCGGATCGGCAAGCGGCTCGACCGCTACCTCGCGGGCCGGTCCGGGCAGGTCACCGCCATGGTCAAGGACCTGACGACCGGCCGGCTCTACCGCTACCACCCGGGCGAGCGCCTGATCACCGCCAGTACGGCCAAGGTGCAGATCCTCATGGCGCTGCTGCTGCGGACCTCGTGGAAGAAGCTGCCGGCGGCCGTCCGGCACGACGCCGACATCATGATCCGCTACAGCGACAACCACGCCGCCGACCGCCTCTGGTCACGCATCGGCGGCGCGCCCGGCTTCACCAAGGCCGGCAGGAAGCTGGGCCTGGAACACACCCAGGGCGTCCCAGGCGAGTGCGTTGACCTGTATTGCTGGGGAATCACCCGAACGTCGGTGGACGACCAGATCCGCCTCATGCGGGCCCTGGTGTCCGGCAAGAGCCCGCTGAAGGCCAAGGACCGCGATCAGGTGCTGAAGCTCATGGGTCACGTCGTGGCGGGCCAGAACTGGGGCATCAGCGCCGCCGCGTGCGCGGGCGACCGCGTGGCGCTGAAGAACGGCTGGCTCAAGCACGTCTCGAACAAGCTCTGGGCCACGGTCAGCGTCGGCCTGATCAGGGGTGACGGCCACGCCTACGCCGTTGCCGTACTCACCGAGGGAAGTCCCGAGGTGGGGTACGGCATAGCGACGGTCGAAGGCGTGACGAAGCGGATTATGCAGGACTTCCGGAAGTGCCAGGCGTGACCAGCCGGTAGCCGACGCCCCGGACGGTCTGGATGAGCTGGTCGTCCTCGTCGCCCAGCCGGGCGCGCAGGCGTTTGACGTGCACCGCGATCGTGTTCGTCGAGGTGTTGGCCGCGGCGTGCCACACGTGGCGCATGATCTGCTCGCGGGTCACCGTGCGATCGGCGTTGCGCATCAGGTACTGCAGTAATTCGAACTCCCTCAGGGGCAGGTGGACCGCTCGCCCGCCCACCCGTACCTGATAGGCCTGCACGTCCAGCTCGACCCCGCCCACGGCGAGCACCTGGCGCGCGCCGGGCGAGGCCGCCTGGATGAACGGCAGCAGCTCCGCCACCCGGTAGGGCCGGGCCACGCAGGCGGCCGCGCCGGCGGCGAGCGCGCGTACCGCCTGCTC
>NZ_JBSFTC010000600.1:0-3348 GCF_053590415.1 Nonomuraea sp. NPDC003201 | reverse complement strand
AGCCCCTGCAGCTCGGCCGCCAGCGCCTCGCCGTCGCGCTCCGCGCACCAGGCCGCGAGCGCGGCGTCGATCCCGTCCTCGCGGCGGCGCCGCTCCTCCAGGTCCGCCGAGGCGAGCTGCGGCAGCCCGGCGTGCGCGGCCAGCCGCCGCCACTCCTCGTCACCCTGTACGGCCAGCGCGATCCAGCGGTCGTCGCCCCTGACCGGGTAGACGCCGTGCGGGACCATGCGCGGATGCCGGTTGGGCCGGGTCCCGGGTGGTGGGCAGGTGCGGCGTTCGCCGAGCTCCGCCTCCAGGACGGCCGGTCCCATCGACGCGGCCATCGCCTCCAGCTGGGAGAGGTCCACGTGTCCCCCGCGCCCGGCCGCGACCAGGTCCAGGACGGCGAGCACGGCCGAGTTGGCCGCCACCATGTCGCCCAGCCCGAACGTCAGCCCCTCCGGCGCCTCGCCGGGATCAGCGGTCTCGCTGGTGAGGCCGGACATCGCGGCGAGCGTGTCGGCGAAGGTCACCGCGCTCCGCCAGGGGCCGCTCTGCCCGACGCCGGCCATCGACACCAGGATGACGCCCGGCCGCAGCTCCGCCAGCCGGTCGTAGGACAGCCCCCACCTGGCCAGGACGCCGGGGCTGAAGTTCTCGATGACCACGTCGCACTCGGCGGCCAGGCGCCGCAGCACCTCGAGGCCGGGCTCGGTCCGCAGGTTGAGGGCGACGCTGCGCTTGCCGCGGTTGAAGTTGACGAAGTAGCCGCCGTCGTCGATCCCGGCATCGGGACGCAGCCGCATGGACGGGGCGAAGCGCGTGGGGTCGCGCCGGTTCCGGGATTCGATCTTGATGATGTCCGCGCCGTGCTCGGCCAGCGTCTTGGTGGCGTACGGGCCGGCCAGCACCCAGGTCAGGTCCAGGACGCGGATCCCTTCGAGCGGACGCGCGCCGGGCCCGCGGACGCCGTCGTGACGGCCCCGTGGGCGTTCGCTCCGCCAGGGAGCCTCGGCGGCGGCCGGTCGCGGCTCGGTGAGGCGTACCGGGCGGGGCAGTGCCGCGAAGGGGAACCCGACGTCGGTGACGCCGTCCTCGGGCAGGCCCGCGCCCAGGACGCGGGCGAAGAACCCGCGCTCGGCGAGCTGCGGGTTGCCGGTCAGGCTCGTGGCCGTGGAGACCTCCGCCCACGGCAGCGCCCGGGCCCGCCCCTGCTCGGCGAGGGAGGCGGCGGAGCGCCGGGCGACGAACCTGGCCACGACCTCGTCCACGTGCTCGCGCCCCCGCCAGCGGAAGACGGGATCGGACCACTTCTCCTCCGTCAGGTCCTCCGCCTCGCCGGATTCCGCCATCCAGGCGAGCAGGTCGGTCCACATCCGGTCGCTGCCGGAGTAGCCGCCCGCGACGTGGCCGTCGGCGGCGCGGAAGACCCGGTGGGCGACGTGTTCGTACACGCCGCCGGTGCGGGACGGGTACCGTCCCGCGTGGATCCAGGCGATGGCGCCCGTCTCGAGCGTGGCGGCCACCGCCTCCTGCGCGGAGACGTCGATGAGCTGGCCCTGCCCGATGCGGTCGCGGGCGATGAGGCCGAGCAGCGCGGCGATGGCCGCGTGCGCCCCCGCGAGCTGCGTGGCCTGCTCGCGGGGAGGGGGCTTGGGCGGGCCGCCGGGCTTCCCGCCCAGCCAGGCCATGCCGCCGGCGGCCGCGGCCACGAGATCGTCGGCCCGCCAGTCACGCCGGGGGCCCGTCGTGCCGAACGGCGTGACCACGACGTGGACGGCCCGCGGCCAGCGCGACGTGACCGTACCGGAGTCCGTGCCGGAGTCCGTGCCGGAGTCCGTACGGACGCCGCGGAGCTCGCCGAACGGGCCGCTCTCCATGATCACGTCCGCCTGCTCGGCGAGCCGGTCGAGCGCGGCGGGGCCCACCGGCGCGCTCACGACCCGCTTTCCCGCGTGCCAGTGCAGAGCCTCCGCCCGCGACAGCCCCGGGCTCCGCGGACGCTCCACGCGTACGACGTCGGCGCCGAGGCCGACCAGCAGCCTCGCCCCGTTGAAGGCCAGATCGTCGGTGAGGTCGAGAACCCGCAACCTCGTCTCCTCCCGTGTGTGCCGGAGGCTCGACGCTAGAGCGCGCGATCGCCGGGGCGCGACCCTGCCGGTCTGTCCAGCGGTCCGCGCGATCAGGCCGTACGGGCGTCCCACGCGTCCGGCGGCACCCCCTGGTCGCGCAGGTCGCCCTTGACCACCTTCGTCGAGGCGTTCCGCGGCAGGGCGTCGAGCACGCGCACGTACCGGGGGACGGCGTGGCGCGGGAGCCGGTCCAGGCACCAGGCGTGCACCTGCGGCGGGCTGAGCGTGGCCCCGGGCGCCGCGGTCACCGCCACCAGCACCTCCTCCTCGGTCAGCTCCGACGGCACGCCCACCGCGGCCACGTCGAGCACGCCCGGCATCGCGGCCACCGCCTGCTCCACGTCCCAGGTCGGGATGTTCTCGCCGCGCCGCCTGATGACGTCGGCGCGGCGGCCGGCGAAATGGAGGAAGCCGTCGTCGTCGAGCCGGCCGCGGTCCCCGGTCACGAACCAGCCGTCACGCAGGGCCTTCCCGGTGGCGGCGGGGTCGCCCGCGTACCCGCTGAAGATCATCGACTCCGCTCGGGGCCGGACGGTGATCTGCCCGATCCGGCCCGCCGGCACCGGCAGGCCGTCGTCGTCCCTGATCACCACCTCGTACTCCGGGACGGGCCGCCCGGCCGCGCCCGGCCGCCGGGTGCCGGCCGTGCTCGCCGCCACGTCGCCGAGCTCGGTGCACGCGTACGCCTCCAGCAGCAGCACGCCGAACCGCTCCAGGAACCGCCTCGACAGGCCCTCCGGCGCCGGTCCCCCGTAGGCGCGGCGCACCTGGTGAAGGGTGTCGGAGCCGGTGGCGGGCGCCCGTTCCAGGATGGCCGCCACGGCGCCCATGAAGTTGAACGCGGTGACCCCCTCCCGCCGGCAGATCTCCCAGAACCGGGAGGCGGAGAAGCGCTGGTGGGCCACCAGCGTGGCGCCGGAGATCAGCGCGGGCAGCAGGCCCGCGTGCCGGACGTTGATGTGGTTCCAGGGGAAGACGTTGAACAGCACGTCCCCCGCCTCGTAGCCCATGGTGCGGGCCACCCGCCGGGCGTGCCGGACCCCGGCGAAGTGCGGCAGCAGCGCTCCCTTGGACCGGCCCGTGGTCCCCGAGGTGGCCATGACGACGGCGGGGTCCGCCGGTCCCGGCCGCCGCGCCGGAAGCCGATGCGGCGCGGCGAGCAGGTCGTCCAGCTCGGCCATCTGGAGAGTCCAGTTGTCGTCCTGGTCGGGGTGGGCGTTGAGCAGGTCGTTGGTGT
>NZ_JBSFTC010000599.1:0-3354 GCF_053590415.1 Nonomuraea sp. NPDC003201 | reverse complement strand
GCCGCGTCCACCTCGCCCAGCTCGATCCGCCGGCCGCCCAGCTTCACCTGGTCGTCGGCCCGGCCGGCGAAGATGAGCCCGTCGGGTTCGGCGCGTACGAGGTCGCCGCTGCGGTAGGCGCGCTGCCAGCCCAGCGAGGGCAGCGGCGCGTACTTCTCGGCGTCCTTGGCCGGGTCCAGGTAGCGGGCCAGGCCGACGCCGCCGATCACCAGCTCGCCGGTCTCGCCCATGGCCACCGGCTCGCCCGTGCCGTCCACGACCGCGAGGTCCCACCCGTCGAGGGGCAGGCCGATGCGGACCGGGCCTTCGCCGGTCAGCCGCGCCGCCGTGGCCACCACGGTGGCCTCGGTGGGCCCGTACGTGTTCCACACCTCGCGCCCCGGCACGGCCAGCCGCTCGGCCAGCTCGGGCGGGCAGGCCTCGCCGCCGAAGATGAGCAGCCGGATGCCGTCGAGGTGCTCGGCCGGCCAGAGCGCGGCCAGCGTGGGCACGGTCGAGACGGCCGTGATCCGGTGGGCGGCCAGCCACGGGCCCAGGTCCATCCCGGTGCGCACCAGGGCTCTGGGCGCGGGCACGAGGCAGGCGCCGTGCCGCCAGGCCAGCCACATCTCCTCGCAGGAGGCGTCGAAGGCCACCGAGAGCCCGGCCAGCATCCGATCACCGGGGCCCAGCGGCCGCTCCTGCAGGAACAGCCCCGCTTCCGCGTCCACGAACGCGGCGGCGGACCGGTGCGTCACCGCGACGCCCTTCGGCTTGCCGGTCGAGCCGGAGGTGAAGATGATCCACGCGTCGTCGCCGGGCTCCGGCGGCGCGGGGGCCCGGCCCGGGGTGCCGGTCATCGTGAGCTCTCCGGAGACGATCGCGTCCACGGCGGCCTCGGCGAAGACGGTCTCCGCGCGCTCGGCCGGGTCGTCGGCGTCGACGGGCACGTAGGCGGCGCCGGCGGCGAGCACGGCGAGGATGGACACGTACAGCTCGGCGGTCCCCGACGCGAGGCGCACGCCGACGCGGGAGCCGCGGCCGACCCCGGCCTCGGCGAGCTCGGCGACCAGCCGGTCCACCTCGGTGCGCAGCGACAGGTAGTCGAGGACCACGGTGCCGTCGTCGATCGCCGGCGCGTGCGGGTGGCGGCGCGCGGTCTCGTCGAGGACGTCGATGAGGGTACGGGGCGATGGGGCCAGCACGCCCGCGGGGTAGACCGCGGTCGAGGTCCTCAGGCGTAAATCGGCCGGATTGCTGCGCAAGCGGTGCTCCCTGGATGGACGACGGGTGACATGCCAGAGTACGCGCACCGAGTTACGGACCGGGCCGCCTGGCGGCCGAGGAAAGTTTCAGATGGGCGCGCCGCCGAATCATCGAAATTTTTCGGATGACGGCTTGTCGCCCTTCGCCCCGGGGTCATGCAATGACCAGCGAAGAACGCCGCAAGGGTGGGCTGACCGGCCGTCAGGGGCGCTGAAAACGGGGGTTCGACCAGCTTCCGCCTGTTTGTTTCATGGATTGACGTAATCAGAAACGCGGTCGTAACCTCAGCCCACTGACGCGGAGGGCGGCGATTTAGTGAAGCGCGCTGATTCGTCCAATGCGGAGATTCCTCTCGACCTTCGAGGATGCGATCAATGAAACTGCTCACAATCATCAAAGGCCGCACCCGATCGGTCGGCGTCCCCATGGCCGCCGTCCTGGTCACCGCCACCGCGCTGGTGACGTCCGCGGGACCGGCGCAGGCGGCGGCCCCGGCCGACGGCGCCGTGTACACGCTGGCGTCGGGGTCGAGCGGCAAGTGCGTCGATGTGACGGGCGCCTCGGCCGACAACGGCGCCCAGCTCGTCCAGACCGCCTGCGTCCCCACCGCCGCCGATCAGCAGTTCAAGGCCGTGGCGCGGGGGAGTGCGTTCAATCTGGTCAACAGCGGCAGCACCCGGTGCGTCGACGTGCCGGGCGGGTCCACGGTCTCCGGTACGCGGTTGCAGCAGTGGGGTTGCGGTGACGGCAGCAAGACCAACCAGCAGTGGACCTTCACGCCTTCCTCCGCCGCGTCCGGCAAGTACCTGGTGAAGAGCGTCGCGACCGGCCTGTGCGTGAGCGACAAGGACGGCTCCACAGCGGGCAACAACCCGATCGTCCAGGAGACCTGCTCCGACGTCGCCCGCATGCAGTGGTCCGTCAACTCCACCTCGTCCGGCGACCGGGTCTGGTCCGACAACGCCGACGGGTTCGCCGCCACCAGCGGCAGCGGCCTGACGACCACCACCGGAGGCGCGGCCGGCGCCACGGTAACCGTCACGACCTACGCCGACCTGGTCAAGTACGCCACCGCCGCCGCCCCGTACGTCATCAAGGTCAACGGCGCCATCACCGTCACGCCGTACGGCACCGAGATCAAGGTCGCCTCCAACAAGACCATCGTCGGCGTCGGCACCAGGGGCCACATCGTCAACGGCGGCTTCTTCCTCGGCACCGGCGTCAGCAACGTCATCATCCGGAACCTGACCATCCGCGACACCCGGATGGCCGACGACGACCCCGACGACAAGCTGTACGACTACGACGGCATCCAGATGGACACCGCCCACCACATCTGGATCGACCACAACACGATCACCCGGATGAACGACGGGCTGATCGATAGCCGCAAGGACACCAGCTACCTCACCGTGTCCTGGAACGTCCTGTCGGAGAACAACAAGGCGTTCGGCATCGGCTGGACCGACAACGTCACGGCGCGGATGACGATCCACCACAACTGGATCCACGACAACAACCAGCGCAACCCCAGCACCGACAACGTCGCCTACGCCCACCTGTACAACAACTACCTGCAGAACATCACCGGCTACGGCAACTACTCGCGCGGCGCCACCAAGATGGTGCTCGAGAACAGCTACTACGACAACGTCAAGGACCCCTACTACAGGGACGACGCCGCCGAGCTCCGCCAGAGCGGCAGCATCGTGGTCAACTCGACGGGCCAGCGGGAGACCGGCGGCTCCGCCTTCACGCCGTCCTCCTTCTACTCCTACACGCTGGACCCCGCGGCGCAGGTCCCGGCGCTCCTTCGCACCTACGCGGGCCCG
This sequence comes from Nonomuraea sp. NPDC003201, assembly GCF_053590415.1. Classification (NCBI taxonomy): domain Bacteria; kingdom Bacillati; phylum Actinomycetota; class Actinomycetes; order Streptosporangiales; family Streptosporangiaceae; genus Nonomuraea; species Nonomuraea sp. NPDC003201. The sequence goes on along the minus strand of NZ_JBSFTC010000599.1, from coordinate 277 downwards.
CAGGCCGACATCGGCCTGTGATCGACCCCCCGGGCCGGCCCCAGAGCCGGCCCGGGGCACCCCCCACCTCAGGAAAGGACCGATCATGCGCCACGGCATCCAGGCACCGTCACGCGCCGCGAAGATCGCGGTCGTCCTGGCGATGCCCGTCACCGTCCTGACCCTCTCCACCGGAGCGAGCTCGGCCGCCGCGGCCCCGGCCGACGGCGGCGTCTACACGCTGGCGTCGGGGTCGAGCGGCAAGTGCGTCGATGTGACGGGCGCCTCGGCCGACAAC
>NZ_JBSFTC010000598.1:0-3371 GCF_053590415.1 Nonomuraea sp. NPDC003201 | reverse complement strand
GGCGCTGGTGGCGGGGTCGCCGGCCATGTTGGCCGCGAGCACCTGAGCGGCGCGGCGGGCCAGCGCCCTGCCGTCGCCCCCGGACGCGGCCGTCTCGCGCAGCGCGTCGAGCAGGTCGTCGGCCGCGGCCTCGCCGGCGTCGCACACCAGCAGCAGCCCGCCCGCGTAGGCGACAAGTCCGTTACCGGGAAGCGGACGCACCACTCCGAAGCCTTGGTCGGTCATGCGTCCTCCCTCATGACGACGGCGCTGCGCTGCTCATCGGTGCCCTCGCTGCGCTCGGTCACTCATTTCTCCTCCCCGGAAGCCCGCGAAATTACGGCACCCGCACTGCCGTGCCGGCCACCAGCCATACGCATACCCAGACGAAGGGGCCGTGCCGCGGCCACGTCGTCTCGATTCGGTGAACCGGTGGACTGCGGCAAACCCCTCAACTGTGCAAGTCTGGCCAAACAGAACACTATCGGCCAGTCGTCACATCGCAGTAACCGGCCGGAGTCGGCTCCGGCCGCCCGAAACTGCTGGACACGACCCTATCCATGGCCCGCCGCTTAAACGAGTGGGACAAATCAGACGCCCGTGAAAACGCGGTTCACGTCGGCCGTGGCGAGCACCCCGTAGATCTCGCCGCCCCGTTCCACCAGGAGGTACTCGCTGCCCGGGGCCTCGCGCATGGCGTCGATGAGCGGCTCTCCGGTCAGGTCGGCCGCGAGCACCATGGTGGGCTCCAGGGACTTGGCGACCGAGCCGGCGCTCACCCAGGGGCGGCGGTGCTCGGGGGTGGCCTGGACGGCGGCCTCGTTCACGATGGCCAGGGGCTCGCCGTCGTGGCCGATCACGACGAGGGCGCCCGCGTTGCGCTCGGCGGCCTGCCGCAGCGCCTCCGACAGCGGCGTCTCGGCGGTCACCGGGATCGCCCTGCGGGCCAGCGTGCGGGCGTTGACCTGCGGGATCCTGGCGCGGATCTTGGCCACGCGCAGCGACTGGCTCGCGCCGAGCCAGATGAACGACGCCAGCACGAACGGCCACAGCAGGTCCAGCGGGTCGGTCACCTGGCCGCTCTGCAGGGCCGTGGCGATCGAGAACACGACGAGCAGCACGGCCAGCACGCGGCCGCCCCAGGCGGCGACGATGGTGCCGGAGCTGGGGTTCTTGGTCAGCTTCCAGACTCCGGCGCGCAGCATCCGGCCGCCGTCCAGGGGCAGGCCGGGCAGCAGGTTGAACACGCCGACGATGAGGTTGGCGACCCACAGCCACCAGACGAGCACCTCGAGGATGCCGCCGCCGTTGACCACGTAGACGTCGGCGGCCAGGCCGAGCCCGGCCAGGCCCAGCGACAGCGCCGGCCCCGCCGCGGCGACCAGGAACTCCTTGGCCGGCGTGGGCGGCTCCTTCTCGATCTCCGACACGCCGCCGAGCAGGTAGAGGGTGATCCTGCGCACCGGCAGGCCGTAGAACTTGGCCAGCACGCTGTGGGCCAGCTCGTGCAGCAGCACCGACACGTACAGCAGCACCGCGAACACGAACGCGACCGCGTAGGCGGCCACGCTGTCGAGCTCGGGCAGCATGTTGGTCACCCGGCGCCCGAACACCCAGGTGATGACCGCCGCCACGATGAACCATGTCCACGAGACGTACACCGGAATGCCGAACGGCTTCCCCATCCGAAGGCCGGAGAACTCCTGCCGCGGGCTCTGCTCGCTCACTGCACTCCTTGAACGTCCATTACGTGCTGTTGCTGCCTTGATGCTACGCGCCGGATCGGGTGATCATCGTGGCGCGAGGGCTATTCTGTCGGGGTCTTGACCTAGAGTGCGGTGCATGACGTTGACCGAACCGGAGATCATCGGAGCTCTCTCCCCGTCCCGGGCGGGCGATTTCATGACCTGTCCGCTGCTCTACCGCTTCCGGGTGATCGACCAGCTCCCCGAGAAGCCTTCGCCGGCGGCGGTGCGCGGCACGGTGGTGCACGCGGTCCTGGAGCGCCTCTACGACCTCCCGGCGCCGCGGCGCTCGGTCCAGGCGGCGCTGGAGCTCCTGGAGCCGCAGTGGCAGCGGCTGCTGGACGAGGACGCGCAGTACGCCCAGATGTTCGCCGACGAGGCCGAGCAGGCGGAGTGGCTGGTCCAGGCGCGCGGCATGCTGGAGCGCTACTTCACGCTGGAGGACCCGACGCGGCTGGAGCCCGCCGAGCGCGAGCTCTACGTGGAGGCGGTCCTCGACGGGGGGCTCATGCTGCGCGGCTACGTCGACCGGCTCGACGTGGCGCCGACCGGCGAGGTCCGGGTGGTCGACTACAAGACGGGCAGCGCGCCGGGCCCCGACTTCGAGGCCAAGGCGCTGTTCCAGATGAAGTTCTACGCCCTGGTGCTGTGGCGGCTGCGCGGCCAGGTGCCGCGGCTGCTGCAGCTGGTCTATCTGGGCGGGCAGGGCGAGGTGCTGCGCTACGCCCCGGACGAGGCCGACCTGCTGGCCACGGAGCGCAAGGTGATGGCGCTGTGGACGGCGATCGAGCGGTCGCTGGAGTCCGGCGAGTGGCGGGCCCGCCGCAGCCGCCTGTGCGACTGGTGCGACCACCAGGCCCTGTGCCCGGAGTTCGGCGGCACACCCCCGCCGATCCCGGCCCGCCAACCGGGCGACACCACCCGCACCCACCGCCGGGCCGCCACCGACGAGCTCTGACCCACCCCGAGCGCCCCCGCCGCGCCGGTGCGGTGCGGGGTTCGGGGGCGTGGGTGGTAATCCTCCCGAGGGAGGAGGTTACGGGTTTTCACCTGGGCCTACAGTGAAGCGGTGCGCATAGACCGGACCACGTTCCACGACTCCGTGCTCGCCGGGGTGGTGGCCGCGGCGTCGGTGGCGATGTTCGTGCTCTATGGCCCCGACCACCTGGAGGCGCAGGGCCTGGCGGTGGACGGCATGCGCGCCCCCGACCCGCTGGGCGGGGTCCTGGTGGTGCTGGCGTGCGTGCCCGTGGCGGCGCGCAGGAGGTGGCCGCTGGCGGCGATGTGCGCCGAGCTGGTGCCCGAGACGCTGCTGACCGTGCTCGGCTACGGGACCGGGATCTCGGGGCTGGCCGGGCTGGTGCTGCTGTACTCGGTGGCCTCCTACCGCGGGCTGGCGATGGCGCTGGCGGGGCTGGTGATCTCGCTGGTGACGTACGTGCTGGGCGCCCTGGCGGGCCCGGTCAGGGCGACGAGCTGGAGCGAGCACGTCGTGGTGGCCGTGGTGCTGGTGGCGGTGTGGGGCGCGGGGCGGAGCCTGCGGCTGCGCCGGGCGTACCTGGACGAGCTCAAGGACCGGGCGGAGCGGCTGGAGCGGGCGCGCGCGGCCGACACGAGGGCGGCCCGCGCCGAGGAGCGCTCGCGGAT
>NZ_JBSFTC010000597.1:0-3375 GCF_053590415.1 Nonomuraea sp. NPDC003201 | reverse complement strand
CATCGGGCGCGCCACGAACGCGCACACCGGCAGCAGCACGGCCAGCGCCAGCGCCACGGGGATCGCGTGATCCCAGCCGCGCCCGCTCAGGCTGCCGGTGAGCCAGGCGCCCGCGGTGGCCGCGTCGTTGATGTTCGCCCTGGTCAGCAGATACGAGTTGACCGCCAGCAGCAGCGCGTTCGCCCCGATGCCGACCAGGACCAGCCGGTAGCCCTGCACGCCGCCGCGGAAGGCCAGCGCGTACACGAGCACGGCCGTGAGCACGCACCCGGCCAGCGCGCCACCGGCGATCGCCATCGCCGAGCCGCCCGCCACGACGGCGACGATGCCGCCCGTCGAGGCGCCGGCGGTGAAGCCGATGAAGTCGGGGCTGCCCAGGGGGTTCCTGGTGAGGCTCTGGAAGATCGCGCCGCTCACCCCGAACGCCGCGCCGACCAGCAGCCCGGTCACCACGCGAGGGGCGCGCAGCTTGTTGACGATCAGCTCGGCGACCGGCGTGCCCTGGCCGAAGAGCGCGGAGACGATGTCGGGCACGGGCACCGTGAACTCGCCCGTCGAGATGGCCGCCACGGTCACCGCGCAGGCGACCACGACGAGGACCGCGCCGACGAGCAGGGCGCGGGGCGCGAGCCGTACGGACCAGGGGCCGACGCGGATGGTCACAGCGCCGCCACCCGCCTGCGCCTGGCCAGCATGATGAAGATCGGCGCGCCGATCACCGCCCACACGATCCCCACCTGCACCTCTCCGGGCCGGGCGATGACCCGCCCCACCACGTCGGCCGCCAGCAGCAGCACCGGCGCGGCCAGCGCCGAGTAGGGGAGCACCCACCGCTGGTCGGGCCCCACCACCGCGCGCACGGCGTGCGGCACGATGAGTCCCACGAACCACAGCGGTCCCGCGGCGGCGGTGGCCGCGCCGCACAGCAGCGTGACGGCCACCCCGGTGAGGATCCTGGTACGGTTCACGGCCACGCCGAGCGCCCTGCCCGCGTCGTCGCCGAGGGCGAGCAGGTTGAGCGGCCTGGCCAGCAGCAGCCCGAGCACCAGCCCGGCCACCATGAACGGCGCCAGCCGCACCAAGGTGTCGGCCGTCTGCCCGGCCAGCGACCCGGTCAGCCAGAACCGCATCCGGTCGAACGTCTGCGCGTCCATGCGCAGGATGGCCGAGGCCACCGCCGTGCACACCATGCCGAAGGCCACGCCGGCGAGCGCGAGGCGTACCGGGCTGGAGCCCGAGCGGCCCGCGGAGGCCAGGGCGTAGACGACGGCGGAGGCCAGCGCGGCGCCGCCGAACGCGAACCAGACGTAGACCGCCGGATCGGACAGCCCGAACAGGCCGAGCGCCAGCGTCACGCCGAGCGCGGCCCCCTCGTTGATGCCCAGCAGGCCGGGGTCGGCCAGCGGGTTGCGGGTCAGGCTCTGCATGAGCGCCCCCGCCAGGCCGAGCGTCGCGCCGACGCCGAGGCCCAGCAGCGTACGCGGGACGCGCAGCTCGCGGATGACCGTGTGGTCGTTGGAGCCGTTCGGGGCGAGGAAGGCGTCGATCACCGTCGAGAACGACACGGACCGCGCCCCCAGCGCCACGCTCGCCATCGCCACGAGCGCCAGCACGCCCACCGTGACGACGAGCCCGGCGACGAGCACGAAGGCCCTTGCGGCGGGAGCGGGGCGGCCGGTGGCGGGTGGATCGCCCGTCGTGGCCCCACAGTGTGGCGGGGCCGTGTCTTCAGCCGGGCGCACCCGACCCCCTCTCGTAGCGGTCAAACTTAGGCAAGGCTAATCTAAACGCCCAGTAATCAGGCAAGCCTAACCTTAGGAGATGTACATGTCGGGACCGGTCCTGCCTCGCAGGGGTTTTCTGGCGTCCGCCGCGGGCCTCGCGGCAGCCCTGACACTGGCGGCGTGCGGCGGCGAGCCGGCCACCGGCGGGTCCGCCCCCGCCGCCACTGCTTCGGGCGCCGCCCAGGGCTGGACGTTCACCGACGACCGCGGCAAGAAGGCCGAGCAGCCCAAGACCCCGTCCAGGATCGTCGCCCAGGTCGGCGCCGCCGCCGCCCTGTGGGACTTCGGCGTGCGCCCCGTCGCCGTCTTCGGCCCGCACAAGCTCAAGGACGGCTCCAAGGACCCGCAGGTCGGCAACGTCGACATCACCAAGGTCCAGGGCCTGGGCAACGTGTGGGACGAGTTCAACGTCGAGCAGTACATCGCGCTCCAGCCCGACCTCCTGGTCAGCAGCATGTACATCAAGGGCACTCTCTGGTACGTGCCCGAGAAGTCGAAGGACACCATCGAGCAGGTCGCCCCGACCGCGGGCATCATGCTGACCGGCCGCAGCGCCACCCAGGTGATCGGCAAGTACGAGGAGCTGGCCAGGTCACTCGGCGCCGACATGCAGGGCGTGCCCGAGGCCAAGGCCCGCATGGAGGCCGCCACCAAGGAGCTCGCGCAGTTCAAGAACCTCAAGATCCTCATGATGTCCGGCGGCCCCGACGCGATGTGGGTGGTCAACCCGCCGGAGTACCCGGACATCGTGCACCTGATGGACGCGGGCCTCGACGTCGTCAAGCCCGCGAAGGTGGACGAGGGCGGCTTCTTCCAGACGCTGAGCTGGGAGAACGCCGACGAGTACGACGCCGACGTGATCCTCTACGACACCCGCACCCAGTCGCTCAAGCCCGGGGAGATGATGAAGAAGCCCACCTTCGCCAAGCTCCCCGCGGTCAAGGCCGGCCAGCTCTACCCGTGGAACGCCGAGGCGCCCTACAGCTACCAGGGCTACGCGGCCTTCCTCGAAGGGCTGGTGGCCAACCTGAAGAAGGCTAAAGAGCTCCCCTGACCTCGACGATCTCGGCGAGGGGGAACTCGAGGTAGTCGCCCGCCTCCTCGCACCACGCGTCCAGCGCGCCGCCCTTGAGCTCGCCGTGGCTGATCGTGGCGGTCAGCCCGTCGGTGAGCGTGATGCCGGCGCGCACGCCCCGGTCGACCACGAACCCGAGCAGCGACTGCTGGGCCGTCGGCAGCCTGGTGGCCATCCTGCCGATGATCGCCCACGTGCGGCCGTTCCTGTCGTCCGCGGTCCGGCCGGCCGTGACCAGGCGGCGGGCATGCTCGTACGGGTCGGGCGTCGGCTCGGCGAGCATGTAGGGCACCTCCAGCTCCGCGAGGCCGGGGAACTCCGACAGCTCGGCCACCTGGCCGCCCGGAAGCAGGATCAGCTTGCCGTTCGGCGGCTCCTCGGGCCTGGCGCGGTGGATGGTGATCTGGCCGGTGTCGGCGACGGGCACGGGGGAGTAGCCGACCTCGCGCAGCGCGGCCAGCGTGCGGTCGGCCGGCGCGGCGCTCACCAGCACCGTGGGCGCGAGCAGCCGCAGGC
>NZ_JBSFTC010000596.1:0-3403 GCF_053590415.1 Nonomuraea sp. NPDC003201 | reverse complement strand
GCTCGTCGCCGCTCGCCGCGCCGAACTCGACCGGTGCAGGGCTGACCGGCACCGCACCGACCACGAGCCACGGCGACCCGGCGCCGAGCCGCGCGGTCGCGTGCGTGACGAGCCGCCGGAGACGGTCGTGCTGTTCGATCATCGTCGGTACTCCGGTGGTCAGAACAGCTTGCGGGCCTCGGAGCCGGCGAGCAGACGAATCCGGCCGTAGGCGGGTTCGTCAGCATGGCGGTCCAGCCGGAGCCGGTGCGGGTGACCGGGACGGGATGCCAGGTGGCGCTGTACTTCGCCGGGGCCGTCGTCACCGTGCTCCGGGCGCGCTCGTACGCGACCGTCGTCTTTCCCCTGCTCTACCTGGGCCCGATGATCGCCGCCCTGGCGCTGGGATACATCGCCTGACGGGCCACCGGCGCGCTCGCCGTCTCGTGCCAGCGGCCGCGTCAGGGCGGCGACGGTCCGGTATCAGAGCGGTCGGAGATGGTGGACGCCATGAACGGTTCAGCGCCTGTCCGTTCAGCTGCCACAGTACTGAAGGAGCCTCCCATGGCCGTCACCCTCACCGACCAGGACAAGCTCACCCTGCGGACCGCCGCGTACGGTGCCGTCTCGCTGCTGGCCGCCGCCGGCGCCGCAGGCTCGCCCCACAGGATCGCCACCGAGGGCTCCATCGCCCTGGCCTCCGCGACCGGCCTGGTCGGCCACGTGCTCGCCGCGAAGACCAGAGACATCAAGCTGAACGGCAAGTCCGTGGCCGACCTCGCCGACCACGTGCTGCCGGCCCTGACAGCCGCCATGAGCCTGCTCAACAAGCAGGACCCGGCCGAGGCCGGCAACTTCCGCAACACCGTCATCGTCGCCCTCGAAGCAGGCACCCACCAGGGCAGCCCCGGCCCCGTCGTGGCGGAGATGGTCCGCAAGATCACCGGAGCCCTCGACGCCGCTTCGGTCACCCTGCCGTCCGGGCCGGATCGCCCGGAGCTGCGGAAGGCCATCCAGGAGATCGTCGATTCCGGTTTCACCGGGGTGACGCTGCGCGTGCACGACGAGCGGGGCGAGTGGGTCGGCAGTGCCGGCCGGCGCAAGCTGGGCCAGACCGCCACCCCACCGGTCAACGGGCACGTCCGGATCGGCAGCAACACCAAGACCTTCACCGCGACCGTGGTGCTGCAGCTGGTGGGCGAGGGCAGGATCGGGCTGGACACTCCGGTGGATGACTACCTGCCCGAGTTCGGGCTGGACCGGCGGATCACGGTGCGCATGCTGCTGCAGCACACCAGCGGGGTGTTCAACTTCACCGGCGATCACTACCCCGAGCACGTGCCGGGGATCGTCTGGTCGGGCCAGGAGTGGGTGGACAACCGGTTCAGGACCTACCGGCCGGAGGAGCTGGTACGGCTGGCGCTGTCCAAGCCGGCACGGTTCGAGCCGGGGACCGACTGGAGCTACTCCAACACCAACTACGTCCTGGCCAGGCTGCTGATCGAGAAGGTCACCGGCCGCTCGTACGCCGAGGAGATGCGGCGGCTGATCCTGGAGCCGCTCGGCCTGACGGGCACCGTGGTGCCGGACACCTCGCCGGAGATCCCCGAGCCGCACGCCCACGCCTACTACCGGTACGGGGAGGCCGGCCGGCAGGAGACGGTCGACGTCACCCGCCAGAACCCCTCCTGGATCTCCACCGGCGGTGACATGATCTCGACCACCCAGGACCTGCACACGTTCATCTCCGCGCTGCTGGGCGGCAAGCTCCTGCCGGCCGAGCTGCTGGCCGAGATGTGCACCCCGGAGCCGAAGGTCGGCTACGGGCTGGGCGTGTTCGTGCAGGACACGGAGTGCGGCGGCACCGTCATCACCCACAACGGCGGCATCGCGGGCCACGGGGCGCTGATGTACAGCACGCCCGACGGCGGCAGGACCCTGACCGCCGCGCTGAACTATGTGGACGACGCCGAGCTGTCCCTGGCGGAGGCGTTCCAGAAGGCGACCCGGAGGCTCGTCAACGAGGTGTTCTGCGGCGGGCAGGCCGCGAGCTGAGGAACGCGCGCCCGGTCCACCCGCCTCGCGGATGCATCCTCGATTGAGGGTGCATCGCGACGATAGCGAGGATATTCCGGGAAAGTTTACACCGAGTGTTCAACGATACGGTTGAAGGCATGGACATCAAGGACACAGCCCGGCCGGTCGATGGCGCGAACATCTCGGCGTTCCTCCGGTCGCTTCCCGCCCAGCCCCTGCTGCTGAGCCTGGGCGAGGCCAGGCACTTCGTGGGGGAGCTCGGCGAGTTGCGCAACGAGATCTTCCGGCATCTGGTCGAGCACGAGGGCTACCGGTCGTTCGCCATCGAGAGCGACTGCCTCATGGGCCTCGTGGTGGACGACTACGTCACGACCGGCGCGGGCACGCTCGACGACGTCATGGAACGCGGCTTCAGCCACGCCTTCGGCACGTCACCGGCCAACCGCGAGCTCGTACGCTGGATGCGGGCCTACAACGAGGAGCATGATGAGAAGCTCCGGTTCTTCGGGTTCGACGGCCCCCTGGAGTACTGGGCGGCGAGCCCCCGCCAGGCGCTCACCGCCCTCCACGACCTCCTCGACGGCCCGCTCCTGTGCAGCAGGGAAACCCTCGACACGCTGCTGGGCCCGGACGAGCGGTGGTCGAACGAGGCCACCGCCATGGACCCGTCCCAGTCGATCGGCCGGTCCGCCGACGCCCAGCGGCTGCGGCTGATCGCCGACGACCTGCTGGCGGCGCTCGACACGCAGGCGCCGCAGCTGAGCGTGGAGGACAGGGAGCGGGCGCAACTGTACGGGCGCACCGCCATCGGCCTGCTCCGCTACCACTACTGGATGGCCGACGCCTCCCCGGAAAGGTGGAGCCGGCTGTCGGCGCTGCGGGACGCGATGATGGCCGCCAACCTGCGCGCCATCGCCGAGCACGGCCCGGCCCTGGTCTTCGCCTCCAACCTCCACCTGCAGCGGAACAAGACCCTCATGCCGTTCGGCGACCAGCAGCTGGAGTGGTGGAGCGCGGGGGCGATCGCCGCGACGCACCTGGGAGGCCGGTTCGCCTTCCTGGCCTCGGCCTTCGGCACGGTCGGCGACGACATTCCGTCCTCGGACACCGTCGAGGGCATGCTGTCCACGCTCCCGTGGGAGCACTCTCTCATCGACGCCCGCCGCCTGGCCGAGGCCGTCACGACGCCCGCCAAGCGCGTCTCCGGCGATTTCGCCTATTTCCCGCTGGACCCGGCCCAGCTCGACACGATCGACGGCATCGTCTTCCTCAAGCAGGCCGTCAACCTGAAAAAGCTGGGCTGACAGGCGCGGCCTGCCCGTCGATCACGGCAGGCGCGACGACCCAGTCGCGGGGCAGCATCCCTGTGCAGCTTGCCCTCGGCCAT
>NZ_JBSFTC010000595.1:0-3418 GCF_053590415.1 Nonomuraea sp. NPDC003201 | reverse complement strand
GCACAGCGCCCAGTCCCTTGCCGGCGCGTCCTGCTTGCCGCGGGCCGGCGGCAGGAGGTTCAGCCCCTGCCCGCGGGGGAGCGGCGGTGCGCCCGCGGCCGCGAGGAACGCCAGCAGCGTCACAGCGCGCAGCGGCGCACCGCCGTCTACCGTTGACCGAACACGGCCTGCCCTACGATCCCCTCCTCGTGGAGGACGGCGCATGGGAGGTCGAGGGGCGGGTACGCCGCCACCCACCGGCTGCTCGACCGGGCCTCCGGCATCACCGCGATCTACGTGCAGAACGACCTCATGGCGGTCGGCGTGCTCAACGCGCTGCACGAGCGAGGGCTCCGAGTCCCTGACGACTGCTCGGTCGTCGGCTGTGACGACCATCCGGTCGCCGCCCGGACCATTCCGCCGCTGACGACCGTCCACATGCCGTTCTTCGACGCCGGAGCGGCCGCCGTCCGCCTCCTCCTCGATCGCATCGCGTCCGCAGGCACCTCGCCGGAGGAGGTCGTGCTCCCCGTGTCCATGGTCTACCGCGCCTCCACCGGCTCCGCGCCGGCCTAGTGCCAGTTGTGTGACGCGCGTTTGAGGGTGTAGACCGCCTCCGGCAGGTCGTCCCGGACGCGGATCATCCAGCGGGCGAGATCGGTGGTGAGGGCGGCGCGGATCTCGGCGAGCGCGGGATCGTCGTACCGGTTGTCCAGCTCCGCGGGGTCGGCGTCCAGGTCGTAGAGCTCGCCTGTGCCGCGCTCGTCCAGGAGCAGCTTCCACTGCTCGCGCCGGAGCATCACCGTCGTGCCGGACTGGGTGACGGTGTTGAGCTCGTCGAAGGTCCGGCCCTCGTACGGGAAGTGCAACGGCGGGCGCTCGTCCACGTCGTAGGACAGCCCGCCGAACCCGCGTTCGCCGTATCCGCTGGCGAACTCCTCGGCCGGATAGGGAGCCCCGGTGAGCAGGGGCCACAGGCTACGGCCCTGGACGCCGGGCGGGATCTCGACGTCGATCGCGTCGCAGACCGTCGGGAACAGATCGGCGAGCGAGACGAAGTCGGTGCGGTTGTCCATGGCCCGCACGCCCGGCCCGGCGACGGCGAACGGGATGCGCATCAGGCACTCGGGCATGCCCGCGCCCTTGCGCTGCAGCCCGTAGTCTCCGACGTAGTCGCCGTGGTCGGCGACGAAGAGCACCAGCGTGTCCGCGTCCCGCCCGCGTTCGCGCAGGTGCGCGAAGAACCGCTGGAGCTGGTCGTCGATCAGCCGGAGCATGCCGCAGTAGTTGGCGCGGTAGCGCCGCCACTCGGCGTCGTAGCCGGGCCGCTTCTCCTCGATCAGCGTTCGCAGCCAGGCGTAGGCGCCGCCCTTGCGCGCGGCGCCCTCGGGCCCGGCCAGCCGGTCGGGCACCTGGTCCGGCCCGAAGAGGCTGAAGTACGGCTCCGGGACCTGGTACGGATTGTGCGGTTCCGGGAACGACAGCCAGGCGAAGAACGGCCGGTCATCGGGCGTCTGGTCGATCGCGCTGATCGCGTCGGAGACGATCCGGTGCGGGAACTGGCACTCCAGCGGGAACGGTGTCGGCTCGTGGCTGACCGAGTGGTCGAGCGCGCCGAGCCACTGCTCGAATCGCGCCTGGTCGGCGGTCGCCGCGCCGGCCGGGCCGCGGACGTGCCAGTACGGCGCGGCGAAGGTGTCGAAGTCGCCGGGCTCGCGGTGGAAGTGCGTCTTGCCCGCCAGATGCAGCGCGTAGCCGGCGTCGCGGAGCACGTCCACCAGGTCGGGGCCGCGCAACACGTGCTGCGCGGCGCTGTTCTGCCGGACCCGGTGCGCGGACGGGTACCGTCCGGTGAGCAGGCTGACCCGGGCCGGCACGCACAGCGGGGACGTGGTGTGCGCCCGCTGGAACCGCACGCCGCCGCTCATCAGCCCGTCGAGGAAGGGCATGGTGTCCAGGGCGAAGCCGTTCGCGGCGGTCCAGCCGGCACGCTGCTGGTCGGTCATGATCAGCACGATGTTCGGTCGGTTCACGGGATGAGCCCCCATCGCTAGCGCTCGGCGTACATGGGCTTGAGGTAGTCCGTCCGCGGCTTCCAGTTGGGGAAGGCGTAGTCGTCCAGGCCGACCTTCGCGCCCTTGCCCTTGGCCGCCGCGATCGCCGCGTCCCGTTCCTTGGCGCTGTCGCTGGACAGCTTGGTCAGGGCCGCGCGGACGTCGGTGACGTCGCCGCTGAACGCTCCCTGGACGATGTCCCCGAGGGTGGGGGTGACCGGCTTGGACTCGATCTGCACCCGCTGGACGTCCTTGTTCCCGGCGACCGGAGTGGGGGCGAGGTAGACGCTCTCCTGGAACCAGGAGATCAGCTTCTTGTAGGCGGGGTGCGCCTGGGACTGCTCGACGACGGCGATGTCGCGGGGCGGCTGCGACATGGTCTCGGCGACCCGGCGAGAGTAGTCCTCCGTGGTGAAGTGGTCGCCGAGCAGCTTGTTCGCCGCCGCGGCGTGCTTGCTTCCGGGTGACAGCCAGTATTCGCCGGGCTGCGGCACATGGTACGTGGCCACGGTGTCGCCCGCGTCGGGCACCAGGATCGGCCCCACGCCGAGCTTGTCCGCGAAGCCGGGCGTGCTCTGCAGCGCCACGCCGGGGCACCACGGGCCGTCGAAGTAGTACGCCGCCACCCCGGCGGTCCACCGGGCGCGCGCCACGTCGTCGGTCCAGGAGTTCGCCCCCGGCACCAGCAGCTTGTCCCGGCTCAGCGACACCAGGAACTCGATCACGTCGAGGTATTCGTCGGCGTGGAAGGCGTACTCGCCGGTGGCGTACCGCAGGCCGAGGCCGCCCTCGAACCCGGCCGCCTGCGCCAGGTCGTGGACCTGCTCGCCGAGCCGCTGCGGCATGCCGACGTTCCACACCCAGCCGTACGACTGGCCGCCGCTCTTGCTCTGCACCGTCCGGGCCGCGGCCCGGAACTCGTCGTAGGTCTTGGGCGGGGCCTGCGGGTCCAGCCCGGCGCGCGCGACCAGCTCCGTGTTGAACCACGACGCCGCGACGTAGACCTGGTGGCTGAAGACGGGAAACGCGTAGATCTTGCCGTCGAAGACGTGCAGGCCCTCGATGAGCGAGTCCTTGATCCGGGCCGTCGCCTCGTCGCCGAGGTCCAGCGGCTGCGCCCACCCGGCGGCGATGAGCGCCGCGGGCGGCACGTTGTTGAGACCGGCGTTGGAGTGGACGTCCGGCAGCTGGTTGCTCTGCTTGGCCAGTTGCAGCGCCTGGCCCATCTTCGCGGGGTTGTAGTACGTGTACTGGACGGGGACGCCGCCGGGGCTCTTGGCGAACGTGGCGAAGATGTCCGCCTTCGCCTTCTGCAGCTGGTTCTGGTGGTCCCACCAGGTCAGCGACCCGCCCGCGGCACCGCCGCCACCGCCTCCGCCGCCACC
>NZ_JBSFTC010000594.1:0-3426 GCF_053590415.1 Nonomuraea sp. NPDC003201 | reverse complement strand
CCGGCCGCCGGCCCGGCTCGCTCTGGAGCATCGCCGTCAGCACGGGGCGCAGCGGCCCGATGTCCGCGCTCATCTCGATGACACCGTGGTGCGCCGCCCATCCCGCCGCCCATCCCGCCGTTCGCCGGTCGTCGTCGGGGACGCCTTCGCCGTGGGCCCAGGGGCGAGGGGGATTCCCGGCGACCAGCGCGTAGACGGTGGCGCCGAGCGAGAACACGTCGGAGGCCGGGTCCGGGCGGCCGCCGACGAGCTCGGGTCCGGCGTAGTCGGGCGTGTAGGAGATCGGGCGCTCGGGCGAGATCGTCTCCACGCCGCCGATCCGCCGCGCGGCGTCGAAGTCGGTCAGCTTCGCCGTCCCCTCGGCGTCCATGACGATGTTGGCGGGCTTCACGTCGCAGTGGATCAGCCCCTTGCGGTGCAGCGCCGCCAGCGCGTCGGCGATCTGCGCGCCGATCCGGGCCGCCTCCGGGGGTGAGAACCTCCTGCCCGACAGGCTGCCGGCCGGCACCCGCTCCATGACCAGCCACGTGCCGGCCCGAGGACCGTCGTCCACGGTCAGGACGTCGTGGACGGTGACGATGTGGGGATGGACGAGCTTGGCGAGAGCGCGGGCCTCGCCCGAATGGGTGCGCTTGAGCACGACGGGGAGATCCAGCTCCTCGTCATGGGCGAACAGCACCTCGGCCCTGCCCTCGGCGACGGTCGCTCCCCGCTCCACCCGGAAACGCGCGCCGAGTCCTTCATCTCCGTTCAGCCGCAATGCGTCCGCCTCCACCGTGACTGCGACGTGCTCGTAGATCCAGTGTCACGCACGAGAGTGACAAGGGCCGCCGGTCGCGTGCCGGACCAGTGCTTCGAGCTGGGCGGTGACGTCGTCGAGGGGACGGATGTCGCGTTGGGCACGGCACATCGCCACCGTGCCTTCCGTCGCCGCCACGATCAGGGTCGCCAGCTGGGCGGCCTGGGCCTGGCCGGCGCCGTGGTCGCGCAGTGACGCGGCGAGCATCCGTTCCCACGTGCCGAACACCTCGGCGGCCGCGTCGATCGCCTCGGGCGGGCCGTCGGCGGGGGGTTCTTCGACCGCGACGGCCAGGACGGGGCAGCCGGCGCGGAAGTCGCTGTCGAGGACGGTCTGCCGCCACAAGGTCAGGAACGCGCGCAGACCGGCCGCCGGGCCGGCCTGAAGCTCCCGCTCCAGGACCTGCGTGACCAGGTCGCCGGCGAAGCGGACCGCCTCGGCGGCCAGCTGCTGCTTGCCGCGCGGGAAGTAGTGGTAGGTGGAGCCGAGGGGAGCGCCGAGGAGGTGTCTCATGCCGATGATCCAGCTCGCCGCCCCGTCGGGGGCGCTGACCGGCCAGGGCCGGGCGGAGGTCCAGTGGGAGCTCGCGCGGGCGCTGCTGCGCCGGGAGGGCGTCCCGGACACGGCGTTCTTCCGCGCCCAGGCGTGGAGCCACCTGATCGAGCTGCCCGCGCGGGCGCAGACGACCGCCGAGGACGACCTGCCGCGCTTCCGCGTCGACGTCACCGTCCCGGAGGGGGCGCTGTCGGACAGGCGCAAGAGCGGGCTGGTCGAGGATGCCACGGATGCGTGAGGCCGCTCGTGCGGCGGTCGGTCCGCGAGCGCGGCGATGACCCCCGGCAGCGTGCGTGAACTCGTCTTCCTGCGCAGCGGCCGCCTCGCCTGGCGCGAACGCGCCGCACCGCGACCGGCCGAACCGGGCGACGCCGTCGTCCGCCCGTTCCTGGCCGGCCGCTGCGACGGCGACACCCTCCCGATCCACCGGCCGGTCTCACGAGCGCTGCAGGCGGGGATGGCGCTCGGCCTGGTGGACCCGATCGTGGCTGCCATCTGCGGGAAGATCCCCTTCCAGGGGCCCTTCCCGATCGGCCACGAGTGCGTCGCCGAAGTCGTCGCCGTCGGGTCCGGCGTGCGGCGGATCCGGATCGGCCAGACCGTCGTCGTCCCCTGGGCGGTCTCCTGCGGCACCTGCCACCGCTGCCTGGCCGGGCTCACCTCCAAATGCGCCCCCACCACCCGGGGCACCCTCGCCGCGTATGGTTTCGGCCCCGCCAGCGGCCCGTGGGGCGGCATGGTCACCGACCGGATCCGCGTCCCCCACGCCGACCACATGCTCGTCCCCGTCCCGGACGGCGTACCGCCGCTCCGCGTCGCCGCGGCCAGCGACAACCTCGCCGACGCCTGGCGGACGGTCGTCCCGCCGCTGGCCCGCCGCGAAGGCGCGAAGGCACCCGTGTCCCCCTCATGCGCATGTACGCCACCGACACCACGCTCCGGGTGGGCGTCTCCCACGCCCGTGCCGCCCTGCCCGACCTCCTGGAGTTCGTCCACCGCACCGGCTTCCCCGCCGAACGCGTCATCACCCTGCTCGCGGACTGGGACGACGCCCCCACGGCCTATGCCGCCCGCACCACCAAACTCGTCCTGGCCCGCGACCCGCTCCCGACCGGAAACGGGCCCACACCATGATCGGTCACCGGCATCCGCCGCGGACCCATCGCCCGCTACGCCATGGCCGAGGGCCCCGACCGGCTCCTGCTGGAGATCTTCCAACCCGACCCCGCGGCCCTGCCCCCGGAACTGCGGGCCCATTTCACCCTTTGAGAACGACCGTCACAGGAGGAAACGATGACAGTGATCACGGTGACCGCGCCGCAGGGGCGGCTCAGCGTCGAGCAGCGGCGCGCGCTGGCCCGGACGCTGACCGACGCGGTCCTGGCGCCGGAGGTCGGGCAGCTCGCGCCGGCCGCCCGGGTGGGCTTCCAGGTCCACTTCGTGGAGCGCGCACCCGACATGATGGCGATCGGCGGCACCCTGCTCGCCGACGCCGAGCAGGACGTGATGGTCGTCGACGTCGCGGTCATGGACGCCGACTGGCGGCGCGAGGTGCGCGCCGAGGCCATCGAACGCATCCTGGCGGCGCCGGCCGAGGCGTGCGGCCTGCCGGCCCCGTCCCCGGCGTGGTGGGTGAACTTCCGGGTGATCGAGGACGGCGGCTGGGCCTCGGGCGGCCGCGTCCTGTCGATCCTCGACCTGCTCGACACCGGGGTCTTCACCGAGGAACGCGCCAAGGCGGTGCGCGCGGCGCTGTCCTCCTGACGGCGAGGTCAGCAGCCGGCCAGGGTGTCGCGCCACACCTCGTCCAGGGCCAGCTGGATCGCGCCCGTGAGCACGGTGCCCTCGGCCAGCTCCGACAGCTCCACGCTCGGCGGGGTGAGGGTCAGGTCTGCAAGGTGCCGTGCGATGGCGTCCAGCAAGACCGCGCCGGCGCGGGCGATGCCGCCGCCGATCACGATCGCGTGCGGCGACAGCACGAGGACGGCGGGGGCGATCGCCTCGGCGAAGACGGCGGCGACCCGGTCGACGACCTCCACGGCCGTCGGGTCGCCGGCGGCGGCGGCCGCGAA
>NZ_JBSFTC010000593.1:0-3427 GCF_053590415.1 Nonomuraea sp. NPDC003201 | reverse complement strand
GGCGGCGGCGTCGAGCTCGTCGCGGCCCGGCAGGCCGGGGTGGTCGTGCACGTCGACGAGATCGCCGCCGCCGCGCAGCCGCCAGCCCAGGCCGGACAGGAGGCTCCAGGCGAGGTCCGCGGTCTCGATCTCGAGGAAGCCGACCTCGGGCCGCCGGTGCAGCTGACGCCGGACGGCGGTCGCGTCCAGCGGATCCGGCCGGGCCCCGGATCGCCGGCGCGTGCTCACGATGTTCCAGCGGCGAGGGCGTGGACGACAGCGGTCGTGAACTGCTCGGTGCTCGCCGTGCCGCCGAGATCGGGGGTGGCGGTCCCCGCCTGGAGGACGTGCTCGAAGGCGGACACGAGACCGGCCGCGGCGGCGGCCTCGCCGAGATGATCCAGCATCATGGCCGCCGCCCAGAGGGTGCCGACCGGATTGGCGATGCCCATGCCGGCGATGTCGGGCGCCGATCCGTGCACCGGCTCGAACATCGACGGGTACGTCTTGGTCGGGTCGAGGTTGGCGCTGGGCGCGACCCCGATCGACCCGGCCAGGGCGCCGGCCAGGTCGGAGAGGATGTCGCCGAACAGGTTGGAGGCGACGATGACGTCGACGCTCTCCGGCCGCAGCACGAGTCGTGCGGCCAGCGCGTCGATGAGGACCTTCTCCAGCCGCACCCCGCTGCCGTCGGCCACCTCGGCCACGACCTCGTCCCAGAACGGCATCGTGTGGATGATGCCGTTCGACTTCGTCGCCGAGATCAGCCGGCCCGAACGCCGCAGGGCCAGGCCGGAGGCGAAGCGCGCGATCCGTTCGATGCCGGCCCGGGTGAACACCGCCTCCTGGACGGCGAACTCGCCGGGCCGGCCGCGGTTGACCCGGCCGCCGACCTCGCTGTATTCGCCTTCGACGTTCTCGCGTACGACGACCAGGTCGATCGGGGCGTCCGAGCGCAACGGCGAGCGGATGCCGGGCAGCGAACGGACCGGCCGGAGGTTGACGTACTGCACGAACTCCCGGCGGATGGGGATGAGCAGACCCCACAGGGTGACGTCGTCGGGGATGTCCGGCGCGCCGACGGCGCCCAGCAGGATGGCGTCGGCGGAGGCCAGCTGCTCGAGGCCGTCGACGGGCATCATGCGCCCGTGCGCCCGGTGGTGGTCGCACCCCCACGCGCGCTCGCGCCACTCGACGGTGAACCCGAAGGTCGCGGCCAGGTGGTCGACGCAGCGCACGGCGGCGGGGACGACCTCGGTGCCGATCCCGTCACCCGGGACGACGTCGACGACGTAGCGCCGTGCCGTCCCGGGGCCGGTGTGTTCCGGGGAGGTCGTGGTCACGACAGCTTCGTGTCCTTCGTGAGCAGGGTCCGCTCCAGCGGGTCGGTCGGCAGGCCCTTGACGGTGTCCGCGACGCCCATGGTGAGGCTCTCGTGGACGAGCGGGACGAAGGCCACGTCGGTGGCCAGCTGGGTGGCGATCTCACCGTAGAGGTCGTGGCGCTTGGCCGGGTCCGCCGTGCCCCCGGCCTCCTTGACGAGCTCGTCGACCTTCGGGTTGCAGTAACCGGCGAGGTTGAAGCTGCCCTTGCAGGTTTCGTCCGAGCGCAGAACGCTGATGGGCTCGGGCAGGTCGATGAGGTGGTTGCGGGACAGCAGGGTCGCCTGGAAGTTGCCGCCCATGAGGTCGTCCTCGACCGAGGCGTAGTCCCCGGTGCGGATCTTCACGGTGATGCCGGCCTCGGCCAGCTGCGCCTGGATCACCTGGGCGAGGTCGGCGAACTCGGGCCGGTCGGAATAGGCGATGAGCTCGAAGCCGAGCGAGCCGGGGTCGATGCCGGCGGCGGCCATGGCGGCCTTGGCGTCGGCGGCGTTTCCCTGCACGGGCTGCAGCCCGGCCGGCGTCCACGGCTCGTCAGGCGTGAACGGCCCGGCCGCCGCGGTGGCGGTGCCCTCGTAGACGGCCTTGACGATGGCGTCGAGCCCGATGGCCTTCTGGATCGCGCGGCGCGCCTCGACCTTGTCGAAGGGGGCCTTGCGGGTGTTGAGGTACAGGCCGGTGGTGCGGGGCAGCGCGACCTGCTGCAGGGTGATGTTGTTGTCGCCCTTCAGGGTGGTGAGGGTGGTGACGGGGAGGTTCGCGGCCACCGAGACCTCACCGGCACGCAGTTGCGTGGCGCGGGTGGCGCCGCTCTCGGCGTAGCGGATCTCCGCGCTGCCGAGGGCGACGTCCCCGCCCCAGTAGCCGTCGTTGGCGGCCAGCGACAGCGACTGGCCGGTCCCGATGCTGGTGATCTTGAACGGTCCGGTGCAGGTGCCGACCGGGTTCGTGGTGGCGCCGGAGAACGCCTCAGGGGCGAGGATCCCGGTGTTCGGGACGCTGACCCGCAGCGGCAGGAACAGGTCCTCCTCCGGCGTGTCGATCCGTACGGTCCGGTCGTCGACGGCCGTGACCGCGGAGATGACGCTGGGGGCGAAGCTGCGCGGCGGCGCCGTGGCCTTCAGCAGCCGGTTGAGATCGTCGGCGACGACCTTCGCGGTGAGCGCGGTGCCGTTCTGGAACGTGGTGTCACGGATGGTGAACGTCCAGGACTTGGGCTCCGTCTGCTTCCATTCCGTCGCCAGGGCGGGCTGGGCCTGGTTGTCCTTGTCCACGGCCACCAGGGTCTCCAGGCAGCCGGCGCGGGTGAGGGTGAAGGCGTCGTCGGTCTCCAGGGCGTACCCGGAGTCGGGCGCCCACAGGTCGGCGATGATCAGTTTGGAGCCGCCGCCGCTCGCGGCGGCCTCGGGAGTGCCGGAGTCGAACGAGCAGCCGGCGAGCACGACGAGGGCTGTCGACATGCCGGCGAGGGTTTTCCAGGTGCGTGCCATGCTGGTGTTCCTTCTGAACGTCGTTGGGGGGAGAGCAAGGGATTGGGCACCACGGCATGACCGGTCGACGCTCAGGTGTCCCGGTCGGATGGGCAGCGGATGAGGAGTTGCCGGTGAGGGAGCTCAGCTGATGGAGGTCAGCCGGGCCGCGATGACCTTGGGTGCGGTCATCGCCACGACGGCGCTGGTGACGCCTTCCCGGCCGATGCCGCTGCGGTGGAAACCGCCGAACGGCATGGCGTCGATACGGAAGTCGGAGGTGTCGTTGATCATCACGGCGCCGGCCCGCAGCCGGCGGGCCGTGCGCAGGGCGGCGGTGGTGTCGCGGGTGAAGACCCCGGCCTGAAGGCCGGTGGCCGCGCGGTTGGCCTGGTTCACGGCGTCGTCGAGATCGGCCACGGGCAGCACGCTGACCACGGGGCCGAAGATCTCGTCGGTGACGATGGGGTCGTCGGGGGCGAGGCCGGTGAGGATGGTCGGCTGGTAAGTGGCGTCCTGACGGACCGCTCCCGCGCGTACGACGGCGCCGCGGGCGACGGCCTCCTCGACCCGGCGCTCCACGCGGCGCGCGGCCGC
>NZ_JBSFTC010000592.1:0-3455 GCF_053590415.1 Nonomuraea sp. NPDC003201 | reverse complement strand
GGCCGCCGCGGCCACGGCCGCCAGGCCCGCCGTCACCCTGGCCCGGCGGCGCCTGAGGAGCACGACGCGGCCGCCCTCGGCAGCCGCCGGGAGCTCCGGCGCGGTCCTGAACGCGGGGGGCCGCTCGGGCTCGGGCGGGATCCTGAGCGTCGGCGAGTCCTCCGGCGCGGACGGGGGCGCGGATGAGGGTATGTGCGGGGCCACAGGCGGGGCTGCGGGCGTGCGTGACACCGGGGGCCGCCAGATGGTCGGGCTGTCGTCGGGCACCGCTCCTGACCCCCGCTCCGGGCGTTCCTCGGGCCGCCGCAGCTCGTGGGCGGCGGCGAGCAGCCGCTGCCGGAGCGTGGCGGGCGGCGGCTCGGCCACCGCCTCGGCGAGCCTGGCCGCCGTCTCCCGCAGCCGCCGGACCTCCATCCAGCAGGCCGAGCACGCCAGCAGGTGCTCCTCGTACAGCACCCACTCGGCGTACGGCAGTGCGTGCACGGCGTACGCGCCCGAGAGGGTGTGGAGGTCGTCCGTCATCATCCACTCCCTTTGTGAGAGGCGGCTCACGCATGTACTTCGGCGACTCGGGCATGTCGGATGGCTGCGGGGGCTTGCTCTTTTCTCATGGCGTGAGACAATCTCATCGGGTGATGAATTATGAGCTGTGTAGTAGCAGGGGGCGGACCGGCCGGCGCGATGCTGGCGCTGCTCCTGGCCAGGGCAGGCGTCGAGGTCACGCTGCTGGAGAAGCACGGCGACTTCCTGCGTGACTTCCGAGGCGACACGATCCATCCGTCCACGCTGCAGGTCCTCGACGAGCTGGGGCTGGCCGAGGAGTTCCTGAAGATCCCCCATCGCAAGGCGTACGGGATCAGCATGGTGACCGACCGCGGGGAGGCCAGGCTGGCGAGCCTGCGCGGGCTGCCCGGCAAGTACGACTACATCGCGTTCGTACCGCAATGGGATTTCCTCAACCTCATCACGTCGGCCGCCGCCCGGTATCCGAGTTTCCGGCTGCTGATGAACGCGGAGGCGTACGACCTGATCCGCGACGGCCAGACCGTGCGCGGCCTGCGCTATCGGGACGAGTCGGGCGAGCACGAGATCAGAGCCGACCTCACCGTCGCCGCCGACGGGCGGCACTCGACCCTGCGCGAGCGCGCCGGGCTCGTGCCGGAGGAGCTCGGCGCGCCGATGGACGTGGTGTGGTTCCGGCTGCCCCGCCACCCGTCCGACCGTGACGACTCGTTCCTGCGGATCTCCGGCGGACGCATGATGGTGTCCATCAACCGGCAAAGTTATTGGCAACTCGCGTACGCGATCCCCAAGGGCGGGTTCGACGAGCTGGTGCGCGCCGGGATCGACGCGCTCCGCGAGCCGGTCGCGGAGCTGCTGCCGTGGCTGGCCGACCGGATCGGGCAGATCGGGAGCTACGACGACGTCAGCGTGCTCACCGTCGTGCTCAACCGGCTGCACCGCTGGCACCGGCCCGGATTCCTGTGCATCGGGGACGCCGCGCACGCCATGTCGCCGGTGTTCGGGGTGGGGATCAACCTGGCCGTCCAGGACGCGGTCGCCACCGCCAACCTGCTGGCCGGCTCGCTCAGGTCCGGCGCGCCGATCCCCGAATCCACCCTGCGCCTGGTGCAGAAGCGGCGGATGCCGCCCACGCGCGTCACGCAGGCGGCCCAGCGGGTGGTCCAGAATCTGGTCATCAAGCGGGCCCTCAGCAACAGGCTCGACCCGTCCAGGATGCCCCGCGACCTCACGCGGATCCCCCTGCTCAGGCGGGTGGCCCGGCGTTTCATCGGGCTGGGGGTGCGGCCCGAGCACGTGTCCGTAAAGGAAGTTTGACCGCCTCTGAGTCCTCAGGGGTATAACTGCATTCTCACAACGTGGACAACGAGGTCCGTGGGCCCGTGGCCAGTGGATTACCCTCGTATCTCGTGAGCAGCAATCTCGTGGATCTCGATTCCTGGCGAGCCCTCTCCGCGGCGCAGCAACCTGACTGGCCCGACCGCGGCGAGCTCGACAAGGTCGTCGCCGAGCTCGGCGGCCTGCCCCCACTGGTCTTCGCCGGCGAGTGCGACCAGCTCAAGGAGCAGCTGGCCGCAGTCGCCCGGGGCGAGGCCTTCGTCCTGCAGGGCGGCGACTGCGCGGAGACCTTCTCCGGCGCGACCGCCGACAACGTGCGCAACAAGCTCAAGACGCTGCTGCAGATGGCGATCGTGCTGACGTACGCGGGCAAGGTGCCGGTCGTGAAGATCGGCCGGGTCGCGGGCCAGTTCGCCAAGCCGCGTTCCAAGGGCAGCGAGACCCGTGACGGGATCGAGCTGCCCGCCTACCGGGGCGACATGGTCAACGGGTTCGACTTCACCGCCGAGTCCCGCCGGCCCGATCCGTGGCGGCTGCTCAAGGCGTACCACTCCTCGGCCGTGACCCTCAACCTCGCCCGCGCGTTCACCAAGGGCGGCTACGCCGACCTGCGCCAGGTGCACGCGTGGAACCAGGACTTCGTGGCCGAGTCGCCCGCCGGGCGCCGCTACGAGCAGCTGGCCAGGGAGATCGACCAGGCGCTCGCGTTCATGCGGGCCTGCGGGGCCGATCCCGAGGAGTTCCACACCGTGGAGTTCTACTCCTCGCACGAGGCGCTCATCCTCGACTACGACCGCGCGCTCACGCGCATCGACTCGCGTACGGGGCTGCCGTACGACGTGTCGGCGCACATGGTCTGGATCGGCGAGCGCACCCGCCAGCTCGACGGGGCGCACGTCGACTTCTTCGCCCGCATCCGCAACCCGATCGGCGTCAAGCTCGGGCCCACCACGTCGCCGGACGAGGCCCTGGGCCTCATCGAGAAGCTCAACCCGGGCAACGAGGCGGGGCGGCTCACCTTCATCACCCGCATGGGCGCCTCCAAGATCCGCGAGCACCTGCCGGCCCTGGTCAAGGAGGTCACGGCCACGGGGGCGCGGGTCGCGTGGATCTGCGACCCGATGCACGGCAACACCTTCGAGGCGCCCAGCGGGCACAAGACCCGCCGGCTCGACGACGTGCTGGACGAGGTGGCGGGCTTCTTCGAGGTGCACCGGTCGCTGGGCACGCACCCCGGCGGGATCCACATCGAGTTCACCGGTGACGACGTGACGGAGTGCGTGGGCGGCGGGCACGAGATCGCCGAGGACGACCTCGCGACCCGCTACGAGACGGCCTGCGACCCGCGGCTCAACCGCAGCCAGTCCCTCGACCTCGCCTTCCGCGTCGCCGAGCTCTACCGCGGCTGACCTCGCCCGCAGTTGAGGGGACGCGCCCGCCTTCCAGGCCCGCGTCCCCTTTCTGCTGCCCACCCGACTTCGGCGCCCGCCTTTTGCCGCCCACCCCACTTCGACGCCCGCCTTTTGCCGCCCGCCCCACTTCGACGTGCTGTCCCCGCGCGAGCGGCCGCGCCGGCCCCTTAGGCGCCGCGGCCG
>NZ_JBSFTC010000591.1:0-3475 GCF_053590415.1 Nonomuraea sp. NPDC003201 | reverse complement strand
CATGCCGTTCCCGGCCCCGCACACCGCCAGCGCCGCGAGCAGCGGCCACGGGTACGCGCCCGCGTAGGCGGCCAGAGCCCCGAGCACCCCGGCGAACAGGACGGCGAGCCCGGCGAACATGACCCGTGACAGGCGGCGCGGCGTCATCCGCGCGCCCACGATGCCGGAGGAGATCGCCAGCCCGACCGACCACGGGAGCAGGGTCAGCCCGGCGGTCAGGACGTCGCGGCCCAGGCCGAGCTGCACCTGCAACACGATGACCAGCATCAGCCCGTTGGTCACCGCGAACAGCAGCGTCGAGGTCGCCAGCGCGGCCGGGAAGACCCGGTCGCCGAACAGGCTCGGCTCCACCAGGGGAGCACGCCCCCGCCGGGCCCGGCGGCGCTGGTGGAGCCCGAACGCCACCAGGACGAGGACCCCGGCGACGAGCATGGCCGCGCCCCACCCCGGCCGGACGGCGTCGCCGCCCTCGATGAGCGGGTAGACCACCAGCCCGGCACCCAGCACCGCCAGCCCGGTCCCGGGCAGGTCCAGGCGGGGCGGCCGCACGGCCCGGTCCTCGCGGAGCAAGGGTCCGACGGCGAGCACGGCCACGGCGAGGGGTACGTTGACCAGGAAAGCCGCCCGCCACGACGAGCCGAACAGATCGGCGTGGGTGAGCACGGCCCCGAGCATCGGCCCGAAGATCACCGACAGCCCCATGACCGGCCCGATGGTGCTCATGGCCCTGGCCAGCTCGGCTCCGGCGAACATCGAGCGGATCAACCCGATCGTCTGCGGGATGATCAAGGCGGCGGCCGTGCCCTGGAGCGCCCGCGCGCCGATCAGCACGCCTGCGCCGGGCGCCAGCGCGCAGCACAACGACGCCAGCGTGAACCCGGTGATCCCGATCAGGAACACCCGCCTGCGGCCGAGCATGTCCCCCAACCGGCCGCCCAAGATCAGGAACGCCGCGAACGGCAGCGTGTAGGCCGAGCTGAACCACTGGATGGCGGACTCGGAGCCGCCGAGCCCGGCGCGGATCACCGGCGCCGCGACCTGCACGATCGTCGCGTCCAGCACGTTCATCGCCTCGGCGGTCAGCAGCGCGCCCAGCACGACCCACCGCCACCGGTAGGCCACCGTCGGATCCTCCCGAACCGGCATGTCCCAGTCCCCCTCAGTCGTACGGATGACTTCCGCGACCAAGGCTGCGGCCACCGGCATCGGCGATTCCACAAGGCCCGCGATGTTCGGGGGATTTTTCCACGAAGCCGGATTTCGTGCATGATTTGCTCATGCTCGATGATCTGGACCGTGGTTTGATCCATGCCCTGCACATCGACGGGCGGGCGCCGTTCAGCGGCATCGCGCGGGCGCTGGGCGTGTCCACCCAGACCGTGGCCCGCCGCTACCAGCGGCTGCGCGCGAACGCCTCCCTGCGCGTCGTCGGGCTGCCCGACCCGTCCCGGGTGGGGCGCAGCCAGTGGGTGGTCCGCCTCACCACCAGCCCGGCCGCGACCCGTACCGTCGCCCAGGCCCTGGCCCGGCGGCCCGACACGTCATGGATCAAGCTGCTGTCCGGCGGCACCGAGATCTTCGCCATGGTCCACGTCCCGCACGGCGTGGACGACCCTCCCTCGATGCTGCTGCACGACCTGCCCAGGAAGGCGGGGATCACGTCGGTCTCCGCCCAGTACCTGCTCCACCCCTACCGGGGCGGGCCCACCGCGTGGCAGGGCATCGCCCAGACCCTCGACGAGGGGCAGCAACGGCAGCTCAGGCCGGCCGCGGCTGACGTGCCCGCCGCGCCGTCGGGCCGGCCGTCACTGGACCGCGCCGACCAGGCCCTGCTCGACGCCCTGCGCCACGACGGCCGCGCCGGCTACGCCGACCTCGCCAGGAGCACCGGCTGGTCCGAGGCCACGGTGGCGCGGCGCCTGGCCGACCTGCGCGCCCACGGCACGATCTTCTTCGACCTCGAGATCGATCCCGTCCTCCTCGGCGTCGCGACCCAGGCGCTGCTCTGGATGGCGATCGCGCCGGCACACCTCGACCAGGTGGCCACCGCCCTGGCGGGCCACGACGAGCTCGCCGCCGTCGCCCACACCACCGGCCCCACCAACCTGCTGGCCCACGCGCTGTGCTCCGGCACCGATCACCTGCACCGCTACATCACCCACCGGCTGGGGGCGTTGCCCGAGATCCGCACCATCGAGACCGCCCCTGTCCTGCGGACCCTCAAGCACGCCGGACCGCTCCGGCCCGGCGCCTGACCCTCACGAGCCGGCCGCGCCGATCAGCCTGGCCGCCGCCGCCCTGGCGCGCAGCATCGCCGTACGGTCGTCGTCGACCACCACGCGCGCGTTGGCGCCGTCGATGAGCAGCAGCAACGCGTCGCCCACCTCTTCTGGCCGCGCCAGGCCCGCCTGCCCGGCCAGCGTGGCGAGCGTCCCGCGCAGCCAGGACTTGTAGGCCGAGATCACCGCCCGCGCCGGATGCCCGGGATCGGGCAGCTCGACCGCCGCGTTGGTGAACGGGCACCCGCGAAAGCCCTCGCGGCCGTGCCCCTCGGCCAGCCAGTCGAAGACCGCCAGCACCGCCTGCCCGCCCCGGACGTCGCTGCCCGCCAGGTACGCGCTCAGGGCGGCCTGCCGGGCGGCGCTGCGGCGGGCCAGGACCGCCGCCACCAGGTTCTCCTTGGACCCGAACTGGGCATACAGGGTCGGCTTGGACACCCCGGCCCGCTCCACCAGCGTGTCGACGCCGGTCGCGCGGATGCCCTCGGCGTAGAAGACCTCGGTCGCCACCTCCAGCAACCGCTGCCCGCCCGGACTGAGCCGCCGATCCTCCATCCGCTCATACTTACAGGTCAGTAAAGCCCGCGGCAACACCGGCGGCCCGGACGGCGCGGCCGCCCACCGCCCGCAGGTACGCCAGCAGTTCGGGCGGCTCGTGCACCTCGAACTCGCAGCCGAGCATGAGCAGCCGCGCGGCCAGCCACTCCAGGGTGTCGGCGTGCCCGTGCAGCTCGCAGCTGTGCCCGTCGACGGGCCGGA
Organism: Nonomuraea sp. NPDC003201; assembly: GCF_053590415.1. Taxonomy (NCBI): domain Bacteria; kingdom Bacillati; phylum Actinomycetota; class Actinomycetes; order Streptosporangiales; family Streptosporangiaceae; genus Nonomuraea; species Nonomuraea sp. NPDC003201. The sequence continues at coordinate 437 of NZ_JBSFTC010000591.1, read as the reverse complement.
CGTCGCCCGGAGCGGCGCCGAGCCGCTCGATCGCCTCCTCGGCCGGCAGGCGCAGGGTGGCCCGCACCTCGTAGGTGGGGGCGAGCGAGTAGATCTTGCGGGTGATGAAGGCGGCCGCGTCCGGCTCGGGCGGCTCGCGGGGCGCGAACCGGACGCCGGTCGGCCGCGGGGCGCTGAGCCGGTCGACGCGGAAGATCCGCCAGTCGTCGCGGTCGTTGTCGTACGCGAGCAGATACCAGCGGCGCCCGCCGGCCACCAGGCGGTAGGGCTCGACCAGCCGGCTGGACCGGCTCCCGTCGTTCGCCTGGTAGTCGAAGCGCAGGCGTTCGCGGTTGGCGGCCGTCCAGGCGAGCACCGCCAGGTTCTGCGGATCGACGCTCGGCCCGTTCGCCGACGTCATCGACACCGTGGCGGCCCCGAGCGCGCCGACGCGCTGC
>NZ_JBSFTC010000590.1:0-3502 GCF_053590415.1 Nonomuraea sp. NPDC003201 | reverse complement strand
CGGGCCGGGGCGGGCACCACGGCGCAGCCGCTGCAGGTCATGACCGCGCCCATGGTCGGCGCGCCGGTGTTCAACGGGCGACCGCCCGACGACTTCACCGGCACCCTGCCGTACGCCAGCGAGCTGTTCGGCGTCTACCAGCCGCTGGCCGGATGGTTCGGCCAGAACGGGTCCCTGCGCGCCGTCCGGGCGCTCGCCGACGAGCGGCTGGCCCGCCTCGGCGGCGGCGCGTTCGCCGGACAGGCCGCCCGCGCGCTGGACGACGAGGGGCTGGCGGCGCTCTCAGAACGCTTCGACGCGCTCGCGCAGGGGGTGCTGTCGCCGGTCGGGCTGGTCAACCTGTTCAGGGAGTACTTCTTCGAGTTCGACACCTTCCTGGGCGGCCCCGTCGGCCACCTGTGGATCAGCCCCGGCGGCATGGTCGAGGTGGTCGAGAGCAGCACGCGCCGCACGCTGGTCGAGCGGACCGCCGAGCAGGCGGAGGAGACCTCGCGCAAGGTCGAGGAGAGCCTGACCGACCAGGACGACCTCGCCGACGCCGTCAAGGAGGACAACGCCAACGACACCAACCTCGGCGTGACCGCCAGCGGCGGCGTCGACACCGGCGTCTACCACGCCGACGCGAGCGCCAGCTTCTCGATGCAGACCACCGTCAAGCGCTCCTCGGAGCAGACGCACAAGCACACCCGCACGCAGAGCTCCAAGACCACCAGCGAGATCAAGCGGAACTTCAAGACGACGTTCAAGACGGTCACCGAGACCACCGACACCTCCAGCCGCCGCTACGTCGTGCAGAACACCACGAACGAGCTGGTCAACTACGAGCTGCGGCGCAAGATGCGCAAGATCGGCGTCCAGGTGCAGCACATCGGGGCGCGGCTGAGCTGGCAGGTCTACCTCGACGCGCCCGGCCGCTCGCTCGGCCTCGGCGAGCTCGTGCACGTCGTCACCGCCCCCGACCTCACCGCGGTGCCCAAGCCCGACGTCAAGCCGTATCCGGCGGAGCAGCAGGTCACCTACCACCTGGCCGTGCCGTTCGTGCTCTACCAGGGCGCCGACGACGAGGCGGAGAACACCTACCAGACCTCCAACGAGAACATCAACCACGGCATCTTCCGCCCCGACGTGGGCGCGAACGACATCATCGAGTTCCGCTTCGACTTCCCGCTGCCGCCCCCGCCGCCGGGGACCACGCTCAAGAAGATCGGCATGCTCGACTTCCACGGCGCGCAGGTCAGGTTCACCACCGACGCCGCCGACCTCGGCGTCAACCCCGACCCCGCGGCCAACGTGCTGAAGGTCCGGCTCACGTACGCCAACTTCGAGGGCCGCAAGTTCATGCCGTTCGACGCGATCATGGTCTACGAGCCGACGCCCGAGGCCAAGCACGCCGTGGACGTCGCCAACCAGGCCGCCCGGACCGCCTACGACCGCCGGGTGGCCGCGCTCCAGCACGAGGCGTACGGGCACGCCGTGCGCGACCGGCTGCGGCTGGTCAGCGGCATCCGCCCGCGGCCCTCGCAGGACCTGCGTGACGAGGAACGCCAGACGGTCTACGCCCACCTGATCCGCCAGTTGCGGCTCTTCGACGACGACCACCTCGGCTCCGAGCTGATCCGGCAGATCTTCGACGTGGACGAGATGCTGTACTTCGTCGCCCCCGACTACTGGCGGCCCATCGACGTGCCCCCGCCGAGCCAGGGCAGCGTCGGCAGATATCCGGTCCCGCCGCCGCCCTGGGACATGGAGAATCCCGGCGTGCTCGGCGGGCAGACCGTGCTCACCTGGTACGCCCACACCGACGCGAGCAACGCCCTGGACGAGCAGCTGCACACCGTGCCGGAATGGCGGGTCAACTACCTGGTCACCGAGGAGACCCAGCCCGCCCCGCTGGGCAGCTCGCTCGGCTGGCTGATCCAGGAGGACGGCGACGAGCGGCGCAACGAGTTCCTCAACGCGGCCTGGGCCAAGGCGGTCCTGCCGGTGCGGCCGGGGCACGAGGTGGAGGCGCTCAGATGGCTGGCCCAGGCGCACGTCGAGGGCGAGGCCGGGCTCGGTCTGCCGTACCCGGTGCAGCCGGGCGACCCGCCCGCCTACCAGAACAAGACGGTGGGCCAGGTCCTCGAACTCCTCGCGACCGAGCTCCAGGCGGCCAACACCGACATCACCAGGACGCTGGCCACCGAGGAGGTCTTCGAGACCGGGTTCGACCCGCTGGAGGGCGGGTTCCGGCCGGCGGCGCCGTACGAGGTGTTCGACCAGTGGGTGGAGGTCCTGCCGACCGACCAGGTGGTGGCGGTGGAGGTCCGGTACGACCCCAAGACCGGGCAGCAGCTCTGACATGGCCTTCACGACGACCGTCAGGTGGCGGCGGCCCGGCGAGGCCGCCCACCCCCTGCTGCGCGGCGCGGTGCGGGTGGAGCTGCAGGCGCTCGACGCCGCCGAGCTGGCGCGCTGGGCCGACCCGTCGGCTGGGCACCCGTGCCCGCCGGCGGGGGCGCCGGGGGAGGTGTCGGCCGCCTTCACCGTCCCCGACACGGCGGCGGGGCTGCGGCTGAGCTTCTCCGTGCGGTTGCGGGCCGGCGGCGAGGACGAGGAGGCGCTGTCCGTGGTCCAGCGGCTGACCGTGGCCAGGCCGGGCGTGCTCGTGCCGGACGCCTACCGGATCGACCGCTTCGCCGTGCAGCTCAGGCGGCGCGGCGGAGGCGGCGAGGTGCTGCAGGAGGTGCCGAGCACGCGGCCGAGCGGCATGGTGCGCTCCTTCTTCGGCCGCCATCCGCTGCTGCGCATGGCGGCCAAGGACACCCCCGAGATCGACACCGAGTTCCTGGACGCCACCAACCTGTGGTGGGCCCTGCACTTCCGGGTGTGCCGGAACAACCACGAGGAGGGCTTCAACCCCTGGTACCTGGAGCCGACCTGCAACGACCGGCCCGAGCGGCTGCGGGTGCTGCTCAACACCCGCGCCACGCCCATGCTGTGGTTCGCGAGCCTGCCGCCCGTACGCGAGCTGCCCGGCGAGACCACGGTCGGCGGTTACCTGTTCCTGCGGCCCATCGGGAGCGCCTACGCCTACCCCGCCACCTGGCCGGACGTGCTCACCGCGCCGGCCCACGCCACCACCGGCCTGCGCAACCTCTGCCGCTACCTGCTCCAGGGCCACACCAGGGCCGGAAAGGCCAAGATCACCGGGCTGCCGGACTGGCACCAGCTCATCGACCACAGCCCCGACGCCGACCACCCGCTGAACGCCTACTCGTTCCTGCCGTGCGGCATGGACTACGCGCTGGACAGGACCGCGCCCAAGCTCGTGTCCGAGACGCGCTCCCTGCGGGTGCTGCTGCTGCCGGTGCCGGAGAAGAACAGCCCCGGCTACTGCTACGGCGGCAACGTCGGGCCGGGCAACACCGCGCGCCTGTCGGCCGCGATCCGGCTGCTGTGGACCAGGGGCGGGTTCGGCGGGCCCGGCCAGCAGCTGCTGGAGGCGGGCGAGATCGCCCCG
>NZ_JBSFTC010000589.1:0-3521 GCF_053590415.1 Nonomuraea sp. NPDC003201 | reverse complement strand
CGGGTCGGCCGCGGGCCGGCGCCGCCGCGCTGCTGGATGACGTGGGCCAGCTCGTGGGCGAGCAGGTGCCTGCCGTCGGGGGTGTGCGGCGCGAACCTGCCGGGGCCGAAGACGATCCGCTCCCCGACCGTGTACGCGCGGGCGCCCAGCTCGCGCGCCGATCTCCCGGCCGAGCCGTCGGAGTGCACCCTGACCTGGCTGAGGTCCTGCCCGAACCGCTGCTCCATGGCCGTCCGCGTCACCCGGTCCAGCGGCTCGCCCCTGCGCGCCAGCTCCCTGCGGGCCGCGGCGGGGACGGGCGCCGAGGCCCGCGCGGGTTCGGCGCGTCGGTCGCCGGCCGCCATGGTCACAGTCCGTGCGTGAGCGGCAGCGCGAACGACGTCCGCCAACCGGTGACCGCGTCGCCCTCGACGACGGCCAGCGGCGCGTAGTGGTAGGCCACGCCGTGCGGGCCGCGGCCCTGGGGATGGTGCCAGATGACGTCACCCAGCGTGCGGCGCGCGGGGAAGACCCAGTAGTCGCCCGTACGGTAGCGGTGCGGGTTGCCGCGCTCGCCGGTGAGGAAGCGCACCTCGACGCCCCGCTCCAGCGGGATCCACCCCGCGTCCTTCCTGGCCGCCTGCGCCTCGGTCACCGGGACGGCCCCGTCGGGGGACTTGCCGGGCGGCGTGTGGTCCCAGCGCCGCAGGTACGGGTGGCGGCGCCGGTCGATCGCGGGCGGCGGCGCGTCCAGGGTCACGGTCGACAGGTCCACGTCCACGTCGACCACCTGGCGCAGCGGCGCGGCCGGACGCGGCCAGCCCAGCTCGCGGCGCAGCGAGACGGCGTCGTCCACGGCCTCCACCCACTGGCCGACCTCCAGCGCGGTGTGCCGGTCGCGGCCCAGGCTGCTCACCTGGACCACGGGCCCGTCGCTCGCCAGGACCGGGTAGATCACCGAGCCGTTGTCCCGCGACCAGGCGAAGCTCGCCCCTTCCCGGGCGGTGCCGCCGCTGCGGATCTCCACCCGGTAGAGCTGGTTCTCCCCGGTGTATCCCGCGTCGGACGGCGCGGTGCACGGGTCGTCGTCGGCCTCGTGCGGGCGCGTGGCCCGTACCTGGAGCACTCCCCGGTGCTCCGCCGACTCGGCGGCGGCGATCCAGTCGGCGACCCAGGTCTCCACCGACACGTCGCCGGCCGGCACGGGCACGGCGCGCACCTGCCAGACCACCTGCGCGCGACTGCTGGTGTCGGGGTGGTGCGGGCCGAGCGCGGGCTCGTGCAGCGTGGGGTCCTCCACCTCGGTGACGTGCCGCTCCCAGACCTTCAGGTAGACCAGGTACCTGCCCTTGGGCAGCCGGTCGGCGCCCGCGACGTCCAGCACGGCGTGCGGCTGCTTGGCGTAGGTGGTCTCGGCCGGGTTCTCGACGCCGATGCCGTTCACGTAATAGCGGCCCGCCCCGATGGTGAAGTCCGCCACAGCCGGCTCGCTGATGGCGAAGCCCAGTCCGGGACCCGCCGGCCCGGCGTGGGGGCCCATCAGGTCGGCCAGCGCGCCGCGCAGCTGGTGCAGCAGGAGCGCGGTCTGCTCGTTGCGGTTGGCGTCCAGGCCGACCCTGCCCTGCAGGTCGAAGACCGCGGAGTAGCCGCGCTCCGGCGAGAAGGTGATGTTGGAGAAGTCTCCGTGCACAGCGGTCTCCCTAGGTGGCGTTGATGACGGCTGCATCGACACCGAGGGGGACGAACCCGTCCAGGTGGTCGACGAGGTTGGCGAGTCTGCGCGCCTCCAACAGGTCGTGAAAGGCGCCCATCTCGGCGCCGTCCTCCGCTCCTGTGCGGATGGCGTCGGCACAGGTCTCGTGCAGCCGGCAGTAGCCGGGCGTGCCGTACCTGACGCTGGTGAACCTGGGCCGCAGCCGGTTGTCCGAATCGGGCGGGCACCGGTAGCGGGGCGGGCCGCCGTGGCAGGCGTAGGAGACGTAGGAGTAGCGCGCGCAGCCGGCGTCGCGCCTGGCCACGTGCACGCAGCCGGTCACGATGCTGTCCTCGGCGAGCCTGAGCAGGTAGACGCGCACCTGGCCGAGCACGGTGCAGCGGCGCAGGGTCAGGTCGGCGTAGGCGTTCCTGGCGTCCACGCCCGTCACCGCGGCCAGCTCGCGGCCGGTCGCGTCGATGATCGAGTCGGACGCCTCGACGATGAGCGGCTCCCCCGCGGTCTCGTCCTGGTCGAGGAGGATCGTGCCGACGATCGACCGTTCGACGCGCAGGCGGGCGGTGGTGCGGCGCAGCTCGATCGACGGCTCCTCGCCGTGGCGGGGCTCGCACCGGTCGTCCAGCTCCCAGCCGGGCACGAGGGTGCAGTGCCTGATCGTCACCTCGCCCACCTGGCCGGTGATGTCGACGCTGCGGCCCGAGATCACGAGCCCGTCGAGGAGCAGGCGGGGGCGGCGCGCGGAGGGCGGCGGGCAGTCGGCGGCGCCGCCCGGCGGCGGGGTCTTGGAGCGGGCGCGCACCGAGAGCGCGTCGAACCTGTTGGCCCGCTGGTTGAGCAGCCTGATGACCGGCCGCTGGTACGGCGCCGCCCGCAGCTCCAGCCGGTCGTCCAGGTCCAGCTCGACGCAGAGCGCCTCGGTGTAGTCCGCCGAGTCGACGATCTCCACGAGCGCGTCGTGCAGCGACGGGTCGGCCTCCTTGTCCTCCTGCCACTGCCGCAGCGCGGCGGTGATCGAGCCGAACCCGTCACCGCCGACGACGTACCGGCGGCGCTCGCCGACGGGAGCGGTGGCCCTGGCGTAGGCGCCGCCGCCCATGCGCTCGCTGAAGCCGTAGCACCAGCTCACCCACACCCCCTCCTCCGGCGCCTCGTCCGGCGGGAAGGCGATCCTGCCCAGCACCGGGTCGACGACCACCTGGCCCGGCTGGGGCCGGTAGCGCCAGTCGCTCAGGTCGGCGCCGACGATCCGGCTCGCGGGGACGGGGTCGTCCAGGCTGTCGCGCCAGATCCGCAGGGCGCGGCCCGGGCCGTAGTACTCGGTCACGGCCGCGGCGAACTCCTCACGGCCGATCGGCTGCGGCAGGTCGGCGGGTCCCGACAGGTGGGCGGCCTTCGGCCCCGTCCCCTGCGGGGCGAACAGCTGGGTGTCGATGCCCAGCACGTTGACCAGGTAGCGGCTGTAGCGCTGGTCGACGCAGAACGCCGGGGCCCGGGTGACGGGGAAGGACAGCAGCCACCACACGTACAGCGCCAGGCTGGGGATGTTGGGCAGGCCCCGGGTCAGCTCGCTGTTGATCCGGCGCACGTCGGGCAGCCTGGGGGCGGTGTCGAAGGGCCCGCCGACGCGCTCGCAGGCGACGAGGTCGCGCACGTCGAAGGTGGCCGGCCGGTCCGGCCGCAGGTGCCGGAGGTGCTGGTCGCGCACCAGCATCCGGTACGTCTCCACCGCCCGCGCGGGCCTGTCCCGCACGATAATGAAGTCTTCCTGCCACTCACAGATGATCTTCACGATCGACGTGTCGGTGTGCAGGCTCAGGCGGTACGAGGC
>NZ_JBSFTC010000588.1:0-3573 GCF_053590415.1 Nonomuraea sp. NPDC003201 | reverse complement strand
CTCGCCCTCGACGGCCGCGTACAGCGTCGCCCCCAGCGACCACAGGTCCGACTCGGGGCGCGCGGGCTCGCCGTTGAGGCGCTCGGGCGGCATGTACGCGGGCGTGCCCACCAGCCCGCCGGTCGCCGTCAGCCCCGCCTCGGCCTCCAGCGAGGCGATGCCGAAGTCGGTCAGCACCACCCGGCCGTCGTCGGCCAGCAGCACGTTCTCGGGCTTCACGTCACGGTGGAGCACCCCGGTGGCGTGCGCGGCGCGCAGCGCGTCGAGCACCCGCCCGCCGATCACCGCGACCTGCCCCACCGTGAGCGGCCCGCGCTCGCGCACCACCTCGGCCAGCGAACGCGAGCGCACGAGCTGCATCACGATCCACGGGCGGCCGTCCTCCTCGACGACGTCGTGGATGACGATCACCGACGGGTGGTCGAGGCGGCCCGCCGCCCTGGCCTCCCTGATGGTCCGGCTGTTGAGCTCGGCCCGCTTGGCGTCGCCGACGCCCGTGTAGCGGACCTCCTTGATCGCCACCGTGCGGTCGAGCAGCTCGTCGTAGGCCCGCCAGACCACGCCCATGCCGCCCTCGCCGAGCGGCTCGATGAGGCGATAGCGGTTGCCGACCTGCCTTTCCACGCCGTGAAGCCTACTTGGCCGGTTTGAAGGTGGCGCAGAACCCTTCAAAGAAGTCGTAGTCGGCCTTCCAGTGGCTCTTCAGCGTGTGCCAGTAGATCGCGTACCCCCGCCCGTTGTCGGTGATGAAGCCCCGGTTGCGCACGCGCGTCTTGCCGGTGTTGGTGTTCCAGGTGAAGTCCCAGTCCGCGGCGGCCTTCTGGAAGCCCTCGACCCGCTTGATGTCGAGTTTCTTGTAGCCGCCGAAGGGTCTCTTGAGGGTCGGCTCCTGCTTCTTCCAGTCCTTGTACGGGTCCCTGCTGCTCTTCCCGCCATCCTCGATCATGAGGTAGGCGTTGGAGGCCGCGCCCGGGCCCCTGAACTTGACCTGATTGCCGCCGCGCGTGAGCACGTCCCAGCCCGGGGGCAGGCCGACGGAGAAGCCGAGCTTCTTGTCCTTGTACATCTTCCAGCCGGACGGCAGCGGGTCCTTCTCCTTCTCGGGGGTGGCGGTCGGGGACGCCGTGGGCGTGGCCGTCGGCGAGGGCGGCTGGGAGGCGCTCGGCTCGGCCGAGCCCGACGTGGACGCGCCCGGCGACGCCTGCGAGGCGGTGCCCGTGGGGACCGTGGCCTGGGACGCGCCCTTCTTCCTGTCGCTCTCGTCGGGGGCCGAGCTCAGACCGAGGTAGCCGCCGATCACGGCCACGAGCACGACGGCCACGGCCGCCGCGATGACCGGCCCGGCCCGGCGCGGGTCCGTCCTGGTCGCGTCCATCGTGGACTCGGCGGTGGCCAGGGCCGGGGCCGCGGTCGGCGACGGCGTGATCCGCGACCCGGTCTCGGGGACGGCGGGCGACGGGACCGGAGCCGCGGAGGCGATCAGGTTGGGGTCGGTCGGGGTGTCGTCCTCGACGGGCGGCGCCTGGCGCAGCTTGCCCAGGGCGCGGAACCTGTTCTGGACGGCGGCCTTGCCCTGCGCGGAGGCCTCGTTCTGCGACGGCGGCTCGGCCGGGGCGGGGGCGTTGCGCGGCGGTGGTGGCGTGGTGGGCCGCGGCACGCGGATCGTCTGCGCCGCGGGGAACTGCGCGGTCGGCGGCGGGCTCGCCTGGGCGATGACCTGCCGCAGCATCCGCTGCGCTTCCTCGTACGTGAGCCGCTGGACCGGCTCCTTGTTGAGCAGGCCCAGGATCACGTCGGTGAGCGGGCCCGCGTGCGCGGCCGGATCGGGCTCGTCGGTCAGCACGGCGTGCATGGTCGCCAGGGCCATCCCCCGCTCGTGCGGAGAACGGCCCTCCACGGCCGTGTACAGCGTAGCCCCTAACGACCACAGGTCCGACTCGCGCCGCGCGGGCAGCCCTTTGAGCCGCTCGGGCGCGATGAACGCCGGCGTCCCGGCCAGCCCGGTCACGGTGAGCTGCGTCTCGGTCTCCAGCGTGGCGATGCCGAAGTCGGTGAGCACCACCCGGCCGTCGTCGGCCAGCAGCACGTTCTCGGGTTTGACGTCGCGGTGCAGCACGCCGGCCTCGTGGGCGCGGTGCAGCGCGTCCAGCACGGCCAGGCCGATCTCGGCCACCCGCTTGGGTGCCAGCGGCCCGTCCTGCTTGATCACGGCGCCCAGCGAGCGCGACTGGACGAGCTGCATGACGATCCAGGGCCGGTCATCCTCCTCGATCACGTCGTGAACGACGATCACGTTGGGATGCTCGAACCTCGCCGCCGCCCTCGCCTCGCGCATGGTGCGCCGGTTCAGCAGCTGCACTTCCTCGCCCAGGGCGGCCGCGTACCTGACCTCCTTGACCGCGACCGTGCGGTCCAGGAGCTCGTCGTACGCGCGCCAGACGATACCCATCCCGCCCCTGCCGATGGGTTCCTGCAGTTGGTAGCGGCCGGCGATGCGGCGTCCCTCCTGCTTGCGATCCGACATCAACGGCCTCAAACCCTCCTCTAGGCCAAGAAATACTCCCATAGAGAGGGATCAACGGCGACTCGCCTGAAGGACAGTCCGTCATGTGAGCGGCACCGTCCAGCAGGTGAAGCCATGGGTGTAGTGTTTCAGACATGACTTGTCGCTACGCCTTTATCGAGCCGGCTCCGGGAGAGCCGGTCGTCAGCTAGCGACCACCTGGAGCCGGCACGAGGCAGAGACGACCCGTCTCTGCCTTTTTGGTTTTCCCGCCGGCTGCGCAGGGGCCGGCCCGAATTGGGGGAGTCGAGGATGTCATCGACCTTGGAACGGCGCGCCGTGGCGGTGGGCGGAACGCTCGTGGGCGAAGGGCCCGCCGTGGTGATCGGCGGCCGGGTCGACCTGCGGGCGCACCGCGGGGAGGCCGACGCGTACGAGGTGCTGGGCGAGCACGCCACGCTGGTGGAGCCGTACTCGGCCGCAGATCTGCCGGCCATCGCCGAGCGGGCGGACGCGGTCGTGGTGGGTTCGTCGTGGACGCGCGACATCCCGCTGGTGCGCTCGGCGGCCGGCCTGGGGCTGCCGGTGGTCGTGGAGCGGCGGCCCGCCGCCTCGCTGGAGGAGTGGCTGGAGCTGGCCGACTACTGCGCGCGGGAGGGGGACGGGCGGGTGCTCCTGTGCGAGGGCGGCCGGCTGGACCTGGGGCTGATGCGGGCGGCCCGCGCGGTCTCGGGGCGTCCCGTGCTCGCCGACGTCTCGCGGGACGCGGCGCTGTCCGCGGCGGCGGTGGCGGCGGGCGCCGACGGGCTCGTCGTGGACTCGGCCGAACGGGGCACCCCACCGGCCAAGCTCGGGACCTATGTGGGAGCCCGGACGGCTGAGGCCTCCAGGAGCGGGGCGCTGGAGTTCGTGGGCCCAGGGAGCCTCGCCGAGGCCCGTCAGGAGCTCTCCCCGGCGACGGTGTTGCGCGCGGCGGAGGAGGCCGTGACGGTCGTGGGCGCCCTGGTGCGGCCCGAGGCGCCCGGCACGCTGCCGGAGTGCCGCGAGGCGATCGACCGGGTGGACGCGGC
>NZ_JBSFTC010000587.1:0-3590 GCF_053590415.1 Nonomuraea sp. NPDC003201 | reverse complement strand
AACGTAAAGACTAGATCAAGCCTCGTTTCGACTCGTCTCGAAAGCGCAGACATCGGAGTTGCGAGCACTGCGACCATCGGATTAGAAGCAAGATCTTTTAGTGTCGCGCAGTGACGTTAGATGATGGTTCGTACCGCCTCAGCGTACTTCGCGTGTCAGGCAGTGCCGGGTCCTGACGGCGTGTGACGGGGCGTACGAGCACGCACCGAGCACGGCTGACACCCTGATTTGATCACGCAGATGTGCCGCATAACGAATCCTACAGCCCAGACCACGCTGGCACCACGCATAGAAGACAGTCACTGTGCTCAGCACGTGCTCCGAAGCCCCGAACGGTCCTCAGGCGCCCCACAGGCAGGTCATCTTCCGACCTGTTTGGAGGAGCCCGCACGACAATCACCCACCGGCCATGGAGCGGTGGGTGCAGCCCTGCCGCCGTGAACTGTTGGATCGATGCCTGCTCTGGAACGAACACCATCTTCGGCATGCCTTGCGCGAGTCTGAGGAGTTTTACAACCGACACAGACCCCATCAGGCCCTGGACCAGGCGGCTCCACTACGCGCCGCCCCAGAACCGATCACTGACCCGGCCAAAATCATCGACCCGAAGGTACGCCGACGAGACCGGCTCGGCGGAGTCCTCCACGAGTACTTACATGCTGCTTGAACTGCATGGATGGGGTCTTCGGCAGGCACACAGCCGTCGCGCCCATCTGCTCGGCGTCACCCCAAACCCCACAGGCCCCTAGACCACCCTTCCTTATTGAACACCGACATCGACACGACGCACCTGAGGTTCCTGAATCCGCGACCGTGGCAGCCAGTTCACCGGTGACTTCGATGCGGAGTTCACCGACATCGGCCTACGGGTTCTCAAGAGTCCACCGCAGCCTCCAAACGCGACGCACACTGCGAAAGGATCGTCGACATGCTGCGCCGCGAGGTCCTCGACCGCATGCTCATCCTCAATGAACAACATCTACGCCGAACGCTCACCCGCTACCTGCAGCACTACAACACCGCCCGACCTCACCGCGGCATAGGACAGTTATCCCCAGCACAAGCCGGAATCGGAGCACCAACCCCAATCGACCTCGCCAACCACCGAGTCCGCCAAAGAGCCATCCTCAGCGACCTCATGCACGAGTGCCAGATCGCCAGCTGACACCACCAAGACCGGCAGGTATGACATCGAAATCCCATGGGTGCGGCTCCTCCTGAGTGACTGAAGCGATCAAGCCGTAAGGGCGTATCCGTCCTGGTAGCCGGTCTGATGGACACGCGCGTGTTGCCGGGCGAGATGGAAAGTCCAGTACTCCTCCAGATGACCGTTGGCGACCAGCGCGCGGAGCTTCAGCACCGCCTCGGCCCCGGCCAGGCCCCACCGCGCCCCGGCCAGGTCGAACCTGTCGGCGATCAGATGACGGCACGCGCCCTCTACCACCCCGGTCGCGATCGGCCATCCCGCCTCCAGCGCCTGGTCATACCGCAGATGCCCGGCGTTGTTGGACAGATAGCGGATGCACGCGTCGATGCCGTCACGGTGCAGCGCGCCGGCTGTGGCGGCCTGCGCCCTCAGCGTGCTGATGACCTGGCCGGTGTGCCCGGCCAGCAGGGCCAGGGCATGCCCGGCGACCCAGTCCTCCGCAGCCGGCGCCGCGGGCGGGTGCAAACTCCACGCAGCAGCCCATAACTTCTCCAGCACGTGCACGAAATCGATCACGATGTGGACGCGGATGCGGCGCCGGGCGGCTTCGACGATGATCAGGTCGAGCTGGTGGCGAGCCCCGTCGACCAGCACGACCCAGGGACGGGCATGCGCGGGATCACGGGCCTCGGCATGATCGAACACCTTGGCGATCACAGGGCCGGGGCCGGTGACGACCGAGCCACACAGCCACTTGCGCGTCGCGTTCGGCCGGCCCCGTGACAGGCGCCGGCCGGATCGCCCGCCCGGGACGGCGATCACATCGTGCGGCCGCCGCGGCGCCGGTTCAGCGTCGTAGACCACCCCTAGCGTCGCCATCCGTTTGCGCGCCGGTTTCTCCCCGGCCGCCAGCCGCGTCCGGAACGTGGCTCGGGCGCGGGCGGCGGCCTTCGCGGTCGCGGGCCGCAGCGCTTCGGGGCGCATCGCGATGCCCTTGCCGTCCACGCTGATCGCCAGCACCGTGGACGCCGTGCACGGCAGCACGGTTCGCGCGGCGTAGAAGGCGTCGACATCGGCCGCGGCCTGGGCGACCAGCTGCTCGATCTGCCGTTTGCCGATCACCTGACCGCACCGTGTGGTGATCGCCGCCAGGGCGGCGTCGAACGAGCCGCGCACCGTCTCGATGACCGCGAGCTTCGCCAGCCCGGCCGAGTGTCGCACCGCCGGCAGCGATAACGCCGCATCCACCGGATAAACGTTGCCGACGCCCGGGGCCCGCCACGCGCACCGGGTGACCGTCACCGTCCCGGTCACCGTGGCGAGCAGGCGGTGGTGCCCGAGCTCCACCCGCCGCCGCGGCACCCCGTCCGCGCCGATCACCTCCGCGCCGATCACCTCCGCGGCGCCACCGTCCTGGTGGCGGGCGTGGCGTACCTGCTCCAGCTCGCGCAGCGCGCGCAGGTCAAGGTGGGCCTGCAGCAGCAGGCGCTGCAGCTCCCGGCCCTGCTCGGTGATGGTCTCCTCCAGCCGGTTATGGGCAAGCGTCCCGGTCTGCGCGTCGGTGAGGTGTCCGATGAGCCAGTTGAATGTGTTCTTCGCCTTCGCAAAGACGTCAGCGGTGGCCTCGGTGTCGTACGGTGCCTGCACAGGGCTCTTCCTTCGTCGGGGTCGATTGGGTGGCACCTTCGAACCTGACGGCGGGAGAGCCCCGCCACAATCACCCGCCCGGTGACGACGCGATTGCGTCCCGTGACGCCACGCCATCCTGCCCGGCCATCTCGCGGGCCACCGGATCGGTCACCGTGAACAGTCCCGGCCCTTCTTCCTTCGCCCAGCCACGTTCCACCAGCCGCTTCAGCTTGGAGCGCAGCCCTTCCCGCTTGGCGGCCTCATCCGGCAGTCCCATCGCCACCGCGATCTGCCCGGCCCGTATCGCCCGCCCGGCATCGGCCATGATCTCCACCGCGTCCCGGTACGCGCGCGGCAGCACCGCCGTATTCATGCCGGGTTGCCAGTGCGGCACCGTCACCACACCCAGCACCGGCGGCTGTGCCGACGGCGCGGTGCCGGCCGCGTCGGCGGCCTCGGCCTGTCCATTGGGCTCATCGAGCAGTTGGGCCGCTTCGCCCAGGATTTCCTCGACGGTCTCCCGTGTGATCGTCAGCCGTGACAAGCGGTCCTGCTCGTCCTGCATCTGTGAGGTGAGCGCGGCGATCTGCTCGCGGATCTCCTCGATTCGCCGGCGGGCAGCGGCTTCGCGCCGTGCTAGTTCCTCGAGCAACGAGCTCATCGTCACCACCGCCTCACGGGTCTGCACTCACAGTAAAAGGCGGTTCCTGGATCAAACAGTGAACCTTTTTCAGGCTCCGCGGCGAGTGCCCTGGTCACAGCATGATCGCGATGCCGTTGTTCGGCCGGTGACGTGAAGAAGCTCCTGGTAGAC
>NZ_JBSFTC010000586.1:0-3600 GCF_053590415.1 Nonomuraea sp. NPDC003201 | reverse complement strand
AGCCGGCCGGCGCGGATGCGGTGGGCGGCGTCGATGATGCCGCTGCCGCCCGCCTGCCGGAAGACGTGGGTGAGCTGGACCCGCGGGACCGCCTCCACGCGCAGCAGGTCGGCGAGCACGTCGCCGGGCCCGATGCTGGGCAGCTGGTCGCCGTCGCCGATGAGCAGCAGATGGCTCCCGGACGGCACGGCGGCGGCCAGCCGGGTGGCCAGGTGGAGGTCGAGCATGGACGCCTCGTCCACCACGATCAGGTCGGCCTGCGACGGCGTCTCGTCGAACAGCGTCTCCGGGTCGGGATCGGGCTGGCGGGCGAGCATCCGGTGGATGGTCATCGCCGGCAGCCCGGTCAGCTCCGACAGGCGCTTGGCCGCCTTGCCCGTGGGCGCGGTGAGCGTGACCGTGCCGCCCGCCGCCCTGACCGTGGTCGCGATGGCCTTCACCGTGTGGCTCTTGCCGCACCCGGGACCGCCCGTGATGATGGAGACGGTGCTGGTCAGGGCCATGTTGACGGCGGCCTGCTGGTCCTCGTGGAGCCCGGGGTCGTCGGGGAAGGCGCGCAGGGGGAGCGTCGAGCGGGCCCGCATGAGCCGGGCGATCTGCTCGGTCAGCGCCGCCTCCCGGCCGTGCACGTGCTTGGCGTACGCCACCGCCTGGCCCGGCTGGCCAGGCGCGGCCTCCACGACCACCCGGCGGTCGGCCACGAGCGCGTCGATCATCGGGCGCACCAGCTCCTGGTCCTGCTCGATCAGCTCCGCCGTCTCCCGCACCAGCGCGGGCACCGGCACGAAGCAGTGGCCGTCGCGGCTGCCCGCCGCCTCCAGCCGGTCGAGCAGCGCCGCCTTGACCCGCTGCGGGCTGCGCTCGGGCACCCCCGACTGCAGCGCGATCTTGTCGGCGATCCGGAACGCGATCCCCCGCACCCGCCCGATCAGCCGGTACGGGTCCGTGGCCAGCACCTCGTCGGCGTCCTGCCCGAACACCTGGTAGATCTTGGCCGCCAGCAGCGGGCTGACTCCGAGCCCCTGCAGCGTCACCATCAGCGCGGCGATCGCCTTCTGCTCCTGCCACGCCTGGACGATCTGCCCCTGCCGCAGCGGCCCGATGTTGACGACCTCGGTGAGCCGCTCGGGCTCGCTGTCGATCACCTTGAGCGTGGCCTCGCCGAAGTGGTCGACGATCGCGTACGCCAGGCGCGGCCCGATGCCCCTGATCAGCCCCGACCCCAGGTAGATCCGGATGGCCCGGACCGACGAGGGCACGATGCGCTCGCACCCGCTGACCGCGAAGCGCCGCCCGTAGCGGGGATGGCGGCCCCACTCGCCGAAGATCCGCAGCGTCTCGCCGGGCTGCGCCCCCGCCAGCGCCCGCCCGGTGGCCACGAAGTCGGGCTCGCCGTCGGCGCTCATGCGCGCGACGGTGTATTCGTCCTCCCGGACGTAGACGAGCTGCTCGACCGACGCCTCCACACCGCAGATCCAACCACCTGGCACCGACAAAGGTCACATGGCGGTCGGGTATGTCTCCGGTTCGGTGTCGCCCCACGGCTCGCCGTGCAGCGGGTGCAGCGCCCTGGTCTCGTCCAGCCAGATGAACGCGTCGTAGCGGCCGCCCACCACCGTGGGCACGTAGTTGCCCCTGAGCTCACGCTCGGGGTGGTACACGACGCCGACCGCCCGGTGCCCCATCGGCTCGTCGTACCAGGCGGGCCTGGACCACTTGGGCGGGACCACGAACAGCACCTCGGGCTCGACGACGGCCTCGTGCAGCAGCGCCTCCAGCGACGCGTGCCGCGCCGGCGGCACCCGCATGACGTGGTGCTGCGAGCCCCAGGCGGTCGCGGCCACCACGGACCCGCGGTGGGTGCCGAACCCCACCAGCACCGCGTCGTCGCCGTAGCGCTCCCGGGCCAGCTGCCCGAGGTTGGTCATGCCCGCGGCGGCCATGTCCGTGGCGCGGGCGTCGCCCACGTGGGTGTTGTGCGCCCACACCACGCCCTTGGCGTCGGAGAAGTCCGCGAGCCGGGCCATGGTGTCGGCCATGTGGACGTCCCTGACGTTCCAGGACTCGGGGCCGCCGCGCACCATGGAGCGGTAGTAGCGCTCGGCCCCGGCCACGACCTCGGCGTTCTGGCGCGCGCTGAAGCCCTGCTCGTCCTCGGGCGCGGCGCGGGCCACGGCCTGGAGCAGCCGCACGACCTCGTCCTCGCAGCCCTCCGGGACCAGCCGGGTGGCCAGGCCGTACTGCTGCGGGTCGTGGCCATAGGACTCGAAGCAGTACAACGCGTCGATGACCGGCTCCATCTCGTGCGGCAGCCGGGCGGCGGCGTAGCGGCGCACGGCGCGCAGCGAGTCCCACAGGCTGTAGACGTCCAGCCCGTGGAAGCCGCAGCGCTCCTCGCGCGGCAGCGCGGCGTTGTAGCGCCGCAGCCACCGGCAGAACTGCACGACCTCCTCGTTGGCCCACATGAACGTCGGCCAGCGCTCGAACGCGTAGAGGGCCTCGAAGGGATCGGTGTCGCCGGTCACGGCCCGATGCACCCGTTCGCAGTCGGGCCAGTCGCCCTCGACCCCGACGAAACCGAATCCCTTCTCGGCGATCAGCCGGCGGGTCAGCTCCGCCCGCCAGGTGTAGAAGTCATGCGTCCCGTGGCTGGCCTCGCCGATCAGCACGAACCTCGCCTCGCCCACGCGTTCCATCAGCGGGTCGAGGTCCCCCGGGCCGGTCAGCGGCAGTGCCGAGCGGCGTACCTCGTCGAGAACCGTCATTCGTCCTCCTCCGCGAGCACGCGCAGGCATTCGCGGGCCAGCTGGAGCTCCTCGCGCACCTGCACCACCATGACGGGGACGGCCGCGTCGTACGCGCTGACCGGCCCGTCGTCGTGGCGGTTGCCGAGCGCGGGAGGCTCGATGCCGAGCAGCCCGAGGCGGGCGCAGACGGCCTCGCGCACCTCGGGCTGGTCCCAGCCGATCTCCCCGGTGAACACCAGCGCGTCGATCCGCCGCAGCGAGGTGGCCGCGGCGGCGATCTCCCTGGCCACCCGGTGGCTGAACACCTCCAGCGCCAGCTCCGCGGCCGAGTCGCCCTCCCGCGCGGCCGCCACCAGCTCGCGCGTGTCCCCCGAGAGGCCGCCCGACAGCCCCAGCAGGCCGGAGCGGCGCTCCAGCCCCTCGCTCAGCTCGTCCACCGTGAGATGGCCCGGCCCCAGCAGCCACATCAGCATCCCGGGATCCACGCTGCCCGAGCGCCGGGACATCGGCAGCCCCTCCAGCGGGGTGAAGCCCATCGAGGTGTCCAGGCTGCGCCCGCCCGACACCGCGCACACCGAGCAGCCGCCGCCCAGGTGCGCCAGCACGAGGTCCAGCTCCGCCGGCGGCCGGCCGAGCAGCTCGGCCGCCCGGTCGGCCGCCCACGCGTACGACAGGCCGTGGAAGCCATAGCGGCGCAGCCCGTACTTCTCCCGCCAGGACAGCGGCAGCGCGTAGACCGCGGCCTCCTCCGGCAGGCCGGCGTGGAAGGCGGTGTCCGGGCAGAGCACGTGCGGCAGGGCAGGCAGCTCCGCGCGGGCCGCGTCCAGCAGGGCCAGCGCCGGCGGCAGGTGCA
>NZ_JBSFTC010000585.1:0-3632 GCF_053590415.1 Nonomuraea sp. NPDC003201 | reverse complement strand
GGGGCAGGCCGCGCACCGGGCGGCCGTGGTTGTCGACGAGGCCGCCTGGCGCGGCGCGTTCCTCGCGCACGGCTCCCTCACCGAGCCGGGGCGTTCGATGTCGCTCGAGGTCACCTGCCCGGGTCCGGAGGCGGCGCTCGCCCTGGTGGGCTCGGCGCGGCGGCTCAAGATCCACGCCAAGGCGCGCGAGGTGCGCGGCGTCGACCGCGTCGTGGTGCGCGACGGCGACGCCATCAGCGCGCTGCTCACCCGCCTGGGGGCGCACGACAGCGTGCTGGCCTGGGAGGAGCGCCGGATGCGCCGCGAGGTCCGGGCCACCGCCAACCGGCTGGCCAACTTCGACGACGCCAACCTGCGGCGGTCGGCGCGGGCGGCGGTGGCGGCGGGGGCGCGGGTGCAGCGCGCTCTGGAGATCCTCGGGGAGGAGGCGCCCGATCATCTGGTGGTGGCGGGGCGGCTGCGGGTGGAGCACAAGCAGGCGTCTCTGGAGGAGCTGGGGCAGATCGCCGACCCGCCGCTGACCAAGGACGCCATCGCGGGGCGGATCCGGCGCCTGCTGGCCATGGCGGACAAGCGCGCCTCCGACATGGGCATCCCCAACACCGAGGCCAACCTCACCGTCGACATGCTGGCTCCGTGATTTTTTAGATCTCCTGATGCCGCGGCTGTGACTGGTGGGGGTGCGGTCATCTGCTGCGGGGTGCGCTTCAAGCCCGTCTCTTGCGGCCGCGCGCCGGTCCTCAAGCACATCCTTTACGGCTGCGCACGGTGGGCCGCGCGCCGGTCCTCAGGCCCATCCTTTACGGCTGCGCACGGTGGGCCGCGCGCCGGTCCTCAGGCCCATCCTTTACGGCTGCGCACGGTGGGCCGCACGCGCCGACGTGGGTGGCCGTCTGTCATGGCCGGTCGTGAAGGCTCACGGGGTGCTCGCCGTGACGACGCGCATTCTGGGCCGGCTCCGTGGTCGGCTCGGCCGGGGTGCCGATGGCTGGTGCGTTGCGTGGACGGCTGGTGGCTGGAGTGACTGGTGTGCGGCCAGTGGCTGCAGCGTTGGTGGTCCGGGTGCCGGTGGCTCGTGAGCCGTGGATTCGCGGGGGCTGTGCGCGGCGCGGGAGGGCCCAGAGGCGGCGTGCTGGCTCGTTAGGTGCCGGTGGCTGGGTTGGCGGGTGGTCGGGGTGCGTAGGCGGTCCACCGGCTGGTTGGAGCACTTGGCTGGTTGGCGCCGGGTTGGGCGCTGGCCGGGGTTGGGCGCTGGCCGGGGTTGGGCGCTGGCCGGGGTTGGGCGCTGGCTGGGCACTTGGGTGGGTCGGCGCCCGGTGAGCCGGCGTCCGGTGGGTGGGCTGACGGGCGGTCGGGAGCGCCGGTCGGCGGGTTACCGAGTTGACGGGGGGCGCGCGTCGGCGGGTTGACGGTGTGCACTGCCCTGTCGGCGGGTTGCCGGATGGCCGGAATGCACGCGTCGGCGGGTTACCGGGTTGCCGGGGGTGCGCATGTCGGCGGGTTGCCGAGTTGTGGGGCGGCTGGGTGCGTGCGTCGGCGCGTTGCGGGGTGGCTGGGGTGTGCCCTGGCGGCGGGCCAGCGGACGGTCCCGGTGTGCCTGTCAGCGGGGCGGGGGTGGGGCCCGGCGCTGGTGGGGTGGGGGTGGTCAGTCCTTGGTGGGGTTGCGGGGGGTGAACAGGTCCGTTGTCGGCTTCGGGGTGGGGGCCTGGGCGGGCTCGAACGGGGCGCGGTACTCCGGCTCCGCCGACTCCGACTCCGCCTCGGCCGCCTGGGCTCTCTGGGCGCGGCGGACCCGTACCACGCGCAGGGTCAGCAGGAGCAGTGCGGCGAGGGCGGCCACGGCGATGTAGAGCCAGGCCGCCCACGACACCGAGAGCGGATCCCGGTAGAGCGAGGGTGCGTAGGGGAGCCCGGCGGAGAAGTTGTCCAGCGTGATGTCGGACAGGTCGGCGGGGCCGCGCTCGGCGGGCGGGGTGTGCAGGGTGGAGCCGATCATGATCGACGAGCCGGCGATCTGACCCGCGGCCATGGCGCCGCCCGCGTACAGCGCGGCCACGGGGATCAGGAGGATGCTGCGGGGCCGTACCGCGCCCATCGCCAGGGCGACGATCAGGGCGACCACGAGAGACGAGGCCAGCGACAGCGGATGGCCGTTGCCGAAGGCGATCACGGCGGCGGGCAGGCGGGTCTGAAACAGCACGGCCGCCCCCAGCACTGCCGCGCTGACCAGCGCAGATAGTACGCCTACAATGAGTCCGGGCAGCAGGCCGGACCGCTTGTGTGACATCTCAGCCCCCAGAGAATGCACGAATTTACATCGATGAGTCGGGCACTTTACTCGAACCTCGCAAAACGTGCCTCCGGAACGCTGATTCACATGCGGGGACCTGCAGTGGTCTAAACCAATTTAGGTCCGATAAGGTTCGTGGTTGAGGTTTCAGCCCGCCATCTGGTTTCGAGGAGATCGGTTCCCGTGAGCATCCGCGTAGGCGTCAACGGCTTCGGCCGCATCGGTCGCAACTTCTGGCGCGCTGTCGCCGCCAGCGGCAAGGACATCGAGATCGTCGCGGTCAACGACCTGACCGACAACGCGACGCTCGCCCACCTGCTGAAGTACGACAGCATCCTGGGCCGCCTGCCTTACGAGGTGAAGGCCACGAGCGACGAGATCGCGGTCGACGGCAAGGCGATCAAGGTCTTCGCCGAGCGCGACCCGGGCAAGCTGCCCTGGGGCGACCTCGGTGTGGACGTGGTCGTGGAGTCGACGGGCCTGTTCACCGACGCCACGAAGGCCAAGGCGCACGCCGAGAACGGCGCGAAGAAGGTCATCATCTCCGCTCCGGCGAAGAACGAGGACGTCACGATCGTGATGGGCGTCAACGAGAAGAGCTACGACCCGTCCAGCCACACGATCATCTCCAACGCCTCCTGCACGACCAACTGCCTGGCGCCGATGGCCAAGGTCATTCACGACACCTTCACCATCGAGAAGGGTCTGATGACCACCATCCACGCGTACACGCAGGACCAGAACCTCCAGGACGGCCCGCACGGCGACCTGCGCCGCGCCCGCGCCGCCGCGCTCAACGTGGTGCCGACCTCCACCGGCGCCGCCAAGGCCATCGGCCTGGTGCTGCCGGAGCTCAAGGGCAAGCTCGACGGCTTCGCCATGCGCGTGCCGATCCCCACCGGCTCGGCCACCGACCTCACCGTCGACGTCAGCCGCGAGGTCACCGTCGAGGAGGTCAACGCCGCGGTCAAGGCCGCCGCCGAGGGGCCGCTCAAGGGCATCCTCAGCTACACCGAGGACCAGATCGTCTCCTCCGACATCGTCACCGACCCGCACTCGTGCATCTTCGACGCTGGCCTGACCAAGGTCATCGGCAACCAGGTCAAGGTCGTCGGCTGGTACGACAACGAGTGGGGCTACTCCAACCGCCTCGCCGACCTGATCGAGCTGGTCGGCCGCGACCTCTGACCCACCGAGTCCGTGGGGGAAGCCGTTGCCTTGCCC
This sequence comes from Nonomuraea sp. NPDC003201, assembly GCF_053590415.1. Taxonomy (NCBI): domain Bacteria; kingdom Bacillati; phylum Actinomycetota; class Actinomycetes; order Streptosporangiales; family Streptosporangiaceae; genus Nonomuraea; species Nonomuraea sp. NPDC003201. The sequence goes on along the minus strand of NZ_JBSFTC010000585.1, from coordinate 118 downwards.
GGTGAGGGAGGGCAACGGCTCAGAGCGAACAAGCCGCCGCCGTGGGGTGGGGCCCATGTGTTCGCGAGGGAGCGCCGTCGCCTGGACCGAGGAGCGCAGGGAGCGAAGCGACCGGAGC
>NZ_JBSFTC010000584.1:0-3635 GCF_053590415.1 Nonomuraea sp. NPDC003201 | reverse complement strand
TTTATTAGGTGTGCTCTTCGTTTGGGGGCGGTCGGGGGTCCTGGGGAGAGGGGTCGCGCCCGCCCGCCGCCCCGGGCCGGCGCCCCCCGCCCCCCCCCCCCCCGGCCGTGCCGAGCTCTTCGGTGGCGAGCTCCTTGGTGCTGACCTGGGTCTCCGGCTCGATGATGCGCTTTCTGACGTCCGGGTCGCCGACGTCGGGAACGGCGTCCTGCAGCGCCTGACGTTCCTTGAGCGCCGCCAGATCGTCGAGCGCCCGGTCCAGCTCGTCGAACAGCCGCCCGATGGTGCCGGGCAGCAGCTCGTCCGGCACCATCGCGAGCGGGTCATTCTTCGCGAACAGGCTGTGCACCAGCTCGTAGCGCTTGTTCAGTTCGCCCCGCAGACCCTTGATCCGGTTGATGTGGGTCATGAAACGGCCGAGGCTCTCCTCGGTCATGAGAATGAACGAGCCGACCAGCAACCGGCTGACGGCCAGCCGCGCCTGCGCCTCGCCCACGCGCCCGCCGCCTTGCATCGGCAGGTCGGCCAGTCGCTGGGAGTAGTTGCGCAGGCTCGGACTCTCGGCGAGGACGAGGCGCACATCCTCCCCGAAGTGGATGCCTTCGGCGTTGAAACGCCATTTCTTCATGGTCTTTCCTCCTGCAGCAGCCAGTCGACGACCCGCCGCGCCCCAGCCGCGCCGCCGACCGGGCCGGTCAAGGTGACCTCGCGTTCGAGGTCGGCGATGATCGGGCCGAGCACCCGTTGCGCGATCAGGTCGACGACCTCGTTCTGGACGAGTTCGCGCAGGGCGGCGACGACGAAGCCGTTCCGCAGCGACTTGACGGTCTCCTCCGCCAGGTGCGCGGTGAACCTGGCGGCCGTCAGCCGGGTGGCGGTAGCGGCGCCGTACCCCTCGGCGACCCGTGCCGCCTGAGCTCCCGTACGCAGCAGCGAGCGCGCGTTCGGGACGACGGCCAGGACGACCGACAACACGAACCCGAGCCGGGCGGCGAACAGCTCTGCCTCCACCTCGGCCCGGCTTAGCACCAGCTCCGGGTCCAGCATCGAGCGATACAGGTGCTCACGCTGCACGGCCTCGTACAACTGCGCTCCCGCGACCACGACGCCCGTGACCACGGCGAGGGGCGGGCAGACCACGGACAGCAGGAGCAGCCCGGCGAACTCGGCGAACGCCTTCAGCCCGAGCCGACCGCGCTGGACGCCGAACAACATGTCGATGCCCAGCCGGTAGAAGGGATCGCCGCGGAAGGCGTCCCCGACGGCCTGGTGCACCTGCAGGTGGATGCCGCCGAGCCGGTAGCCGGTGCCGGGCACTGTCGGGATGCCCGTCGTGATGCGCGAGGCCTGGAAAGCGTACCGCCAGGAGTCGCGGACCTTCTTCTGCTCGTCTCCGTTGTGGCGGAGCATCTCGTTCAGGAGCCGCTCCAGCTCCTCCCGGACGCGCCCGTGGGTGAAGCGCGCCATCACGTCGTCGAGCTCGGTCAGCTGCTTGACCAGCGGATCCGCGCTCTCCAGGTCACCGCGCACGGTGACGATGCGCTCCTCGATCTCGCGTAACGACCAGGTGCGCCCGCGGCCGTCGTGAATGCGCGGGTCGCCGGTCACCGGCCAGATGATCGTCCCGCGCGGCGGCGTCCCCGGTGGTGGTTCCGCCGTCTTGCCAGCCAGGGCCTCGGTGAGGTCGGCCCTGGCCCGCAACCAAGCCTGCCGGGTTCCGCCCGCGTTCGGGTCAGGGGACGGGGGTGGCGCGGGCGGGTCCGGTGTGCCACCGGGCGGGCGTTCAGGCAGCTGGGGCGTGCGGGGCGCGTCTTTGACCAGGTCGCGGAGCTCGATCAGGTCCTGGATGCCGCCCAGGCGGGGCAGGATGACCTGCTCGAAGTAGTCCGTCAGCAGGGGCAGGTTGCCGAGCCGGCCCTGGATCTGGCGGGCCGAGGCGGTCAGGAGCTGCATCATCAGGACTCTGCAGGCCATGGCGAACAGCACGGCCACCGACCAGCTCATGGCGTCGTTGACCCGATAGCGGAACCGGACCACCCAGGACAGCGGGTTGTCCAGGAAGCCGATCTTCCCGCGGTGCTCCGGCTTGCGGTAGACGTGGTCGATCGTGTCCACCAGCTCGGTGATGTCCGGCGCCACCCCGCCGAGGTGGCGCAGGAACGCGATGAGCGGAGACGGCGCCGGCGTGAAGTGGGCCGGGCCGAGGTTGCCCTGCTCACCTGCGGGCGGCGCCTGCAGGTACGCCTTCGACGCGGTCACGCTGAAGTCACCGACGTCCGTGGCCCGGCTGCCGAACGCCTCGGCGGCGGTGAGCGTGAAGCCGCCCGCGTACTCGCAGACGGGGATGGCCAGCTTTCCCGCGATCCGCTCGATCAGGGCGCGCAACCGGTCGCCGTCCCGGCCGAGCGCCGCCAGCGGCGGCTCCTCCAGGAACGGCGTGCAGGTCACGGACTCCTCGCCGGGCGGGGGCAGGAACGGTCGCGTGCCCCCGGCGGCGATGGCCGGGACCTCGACGAAGCCGCCCTCGTCCGCCGTCCCCGTGCCTCCCGGGCGGCCGCCAGTGCCCCCGGTGCCCCCCTCTTCCACCGGGGCCCTGCCGGACGTGGCCACACCCGGGCCCACCCCGCCGCCACCGCCGGGCCGCTCGCCCTCCTCGGCGCCCGGCAGGCTCACCCCCTGGACCTGGACTGTGAGCGGCACGATGGGGATCTCGGTCCCCTTGGGGTGGCCGAACTGCGCCGCGAGCGAGAGCAGGAACGTCCTGCCATGCACCTCCAGCTCCACGTAGCCGACCACGGGGGGCGGGTCGGCGTTCAGGTGGGCGAGGCGTTCCAGCTCGGCCTGCTTGACCTGCTCGAAACGGTCCTCGCCGAGCGTCTTGAGTAGCCGGGCGCGCTCCTGGTCGAAGCGGGCGCCGCAGGTCCTGGTCATCCAGTCGCGCAGCAGGGCCGTACGCGACTGCTCGTCGGGCGTGTCGCCCAGCGCCCGCAGGACGCCGCGCGTGTCCGGGCCCAGCGTGAGGTGGCGTTCCGCTGTCCGTCCCCACTCGTCGATCTCGAAACTCCGCAGGTTCCTGATGCCGAAGCCGTCCCCGGTGACCGACACCCCGCCGGACCTCATGCTGCTGACGACGAACAACCGGATTCCCGCCACGCCCTCGCCGCCGGCGAACAGCAGCGCGACCAGGCCCGAGGCGGGGCGATCCTGATCGGCCAGCATGGCCGAGACCAGCAGCGCGTTGTTCCAGTCCGCCGTGTCCCATTCGGGGTCGGGGGTGTCCAGGATCTCGGTCCACGAGCCGCTCGTGACGTCTTCCGCCTCCATCTGGATCTCGACCGCCGCCGGCTCGCCGCCTGGCTCGTAGCTGTCGACGACGTAGCGGCGTACCAGCGGGGCGTGCCGCTCCGGGTCGATCGGCTCACCGCCGTCCCTTGCCCGGTCGCGGGCGGCCGACGGCGGGCGCAGTTCGGTCGCGGCGACCGCGGCGAGCAGGCCGCCGGTCACCGCCGTCTCGACCGCGTCCTTGTCTCGGGCCCGCAACAGCGGTAGGCCGCTGCCGTACCAGGAGAACGTCGGCTCCGCCAGCGCGAGCCGGCAGCCGGGCCGGTCGGCGAGCACGGCCCCCGCGGAGGCGG
>NZ_JBSFTC010000583.1:0-3682 GCF_053590415.1 Nonomuraea sp. NPDC003201 | reverse complement strand
GGCGCGCCGGGCCGGGGCGGCACGCGCCACGTGCGGCCCTGCCCGGGACCCGGCGGGAGAGGAGGTGCCGGGCCGGTCCAGGGGGTCAGACGCCGGTCCAGGGGGTCAAGCGCCGCTCCAGGGGGGTCAGGCGCCGGGCCAGCTCGCATCCGGGAACTCGCCGTTCGTGGCGCCCGACATGACCACTTCGTCGCTCTCCTGCAGCCCTGAGGTCACCTCCACGTACTGGTCGCCGCGGACGCCCGTCCGCACCACCTTCGCCGAGTCACGCCCGCCCGCCCGGACCGTGACCACCTGAGCGCCGTCCGACCTGCTGCGGACCGCCGAGGCGGGCACGTAGATCGCGTCCGCGGCCGTGTCCGTGGTGACCGTCACCGAGGCGGTCTGCCCGAGCATGAGCCCGGTGGGCGGCTCGTCGAAGGCCAGGGTGACCGAGTAGCGGACGAGCTGGCCGCTCACCGTCGCGGTCGGCGCGATGGCCGTGATCGTCCCCTCGTACTGCCGGCCGTTCCGGGTGGCCAGGGTGATCCGGGCCTTCTGGCCGAGCTTGAGCCGGTTCACGTCCGACTCGGTGACCATGGCCTGGACCTGCAGCTCGTTGAGGTCGCCGAGGCTGACGAAGGTGCCGGTGCCCGCCTGGTCGCCGACCGCGCCCGCCAGTGACAGCACCGTGCCCGCCGCGGGGGCCACGATGCGGGTCGCCCGTACGGCGTCGGCGGCCTGTTCGAGGGCGGCCTGCGCGCGGTCCACGTTCGCGCCGGCCTGCTCCTCGCTGACGCCGCCCTGCCCCTGGGCCTGACCCTGGCCTTGAGTCTGGGCTTGAGCCTGGCTCTGGCTCTGGCCCGCTGAGCCCGTGCCGCGGTTGCAGGAGGACTGCGCGTTCGGCCGGGCGGCGCCGCTGGTCGGCCTGGTGCTCGCTCTCGCCGACGGCTTGCCGCTGCCCGTGGGGCGGCCGGTCGCCGACGGCTTCGCGCTGGTGGACGGCTTGCCGGAGCTCGTGGCGGACGGCGTGGCGTCCGAGGTGGGACGGCTCCCGGACTGGTCCGAGCCCCCGCCCGGGATGCCGCCTTGGGGAGCGCCGCCGGTCGGGGTGGCGGTGACGGTCGTGGTGACGGTGGCCGTCACGGTGACGGTGACCGTGGGCTGCGGCTCGGGCCCGGGATCGGTGGGGCCGGGGTCCGTGGGCACGGAGGTCGGCGTGCTGGTGGGGCGGGGGGTGGAGCCGGTGGCCGGGCTCCCGTTGCTCAAGGACACGCCCTGGGTGGGTGGCGCCGTGGGCCCGAGCGCCCCGTAGCCGCCGACCGCGCCACCGCTCGGCCTGCCCGTGGGCGTGGCCTTACCCGTGGCCGCACCCGTCGCCGCGCCCGTGGCCGTGCCCATGGGGGTCGCACCTCGGGTGGGTGTCGCCGAACCAGCAGGTGTCCCGCCGGCGGACGTGGCCGGCGTGGCGCCGTTCCCGGACGGCGTACAGGCCGCGGGGCTGGCGGCGGTGGTCGGGGACGCCGCCTTCTTCTGGGCGTCCTCCAGCGCCTCCTCGGCGGCGGCGAGATCGGCCTTGGCCGCCGTGTACGCCTCCCGCGCCGACCGCCCGTCGACCCTGGCCAGCACCTGCCCCTTCTTCACCTTGGTCCCGACTTTGACGTACACCTTGGTCAGCGTCCCCGAAGAGCCGAACGCCAGGTCCCTGCGCGAGCCGTCCACGGTGTTGCCCGCCGCGCTGACCGTGGCCGTGACCTGGCCGCGCTGCGCGGCGGCGAGCCGTACCTGGACGGTGGGCGGTGCGTCGTCGCGCAGCGCCAGCGCCAGGCCGGACCCGGCCACGAGCACGGCGAGGGCGAGGCCGCCCAGCGCGAAAGTCGGTCTCATGGCGGCCCATCCTGGCGAAGCCGGCTCGCGCCAGGCTGCGAGCAGCCTAAGAGTTACCTGTGTACCTGGAGGGACCCTCAGGTTGTCAGCGAACGTTCAGCTCGCTCGCGGCTCCGGCGCAGCCTGGTGTGCAAGGGTCACCGCCTGTGAAGGTGTCCACACGGCGCAGAGCGCTGATGACCAACGGAGCGCTGGTGGTGCTCCTGCTGGGCGGTGCCGCGCTCGCGTACGCCCAGCTCGGCACGGGACAGGCGGCGGGCCAGACGGCCGTCAGGACCGTGACCGCGAGCCGCGGCTCCGTGGTGGCCTCGGTGTCCGCGTCGGGCGCGGTCGAGAGCTCCAAGTCCAGGGCTCTCTCGTTCGGTACGACGGGGACGGTCGAGAAGATCTACGTCAAGGCCGGCGACAAGGTGAGCAAGGGCGACCTCCTGGCCAGGATCGACGACGACGCCGCGCAGGAGAGCCTGTCGGCGGCCAAGGCCACGTACGACGAGGCCGTCGACGACGGGACCTCGACGGCCCAGCTCTACGCCTCCTACATCAAGGCCCGCAACGCCTACCGGGAGGCCCAGCGCACGGTCGCGGCCACCGTGCTGAAGGCGCCGTTCAAGGGCACGATCACGGCGGTGAACGGCTCGGTCGGCGGCAGCAGCTCGGGATCGGGCTCCGGATCCGGCTCCGGGTCGGGTTCGAGCGCGACCTCCGGCCAGGGCACGGGCCAGTCCTCGGGCTCCGGCGGCACGCAGAGCTCCGGCGGCTTCGTCGAGCTAGCCGACACCGGCAGGCTGCAGCTCGTGGGCACCTTCACCGAGTCCGACGTCGGCAAGCTCAAGAACGGCCAGGAGGCCACGGTCACGTTCGACGCCCTGCCGGGGGTGACAGCCACGGGCAAGGTCACCCAGATCCAGCCGGTCGCCTCCACTAGCAACAATGTCGTGCAATATCCGGTCACGGTGACGTTCACGAAGGTCCCGGGCCAGGTGCGGCTGGGCCAGACGGCCACGGTCGAGGTCGTGGTCGGCCAGGCCGACAACGTCGTCACCGTACCCTCGACGGCGGTTTCCACCAGCGGCGGCCAGACCACGGTCACCCTGATCAGGAACGGCACGCAGACCAGGACCCCGGTGGAGGTCGGCGTGCAGGGCACGACGCTGACCGAGATCAAGTCGGGCGTCTCCGAAGGCGACCAGATCGTGCCCCCGGCGACCACGACGAGCACCACGGGCGGCAACCTGCGCTTCGGCGGTGGCGGCGGCTTCCCCGGTGGTGGCGGGGTGCCCGGCGGCGGCGGTCCGGGAGGCGGGCGATGACGGCCCCGGAGGTTCCCCCTGTCCTGCGCGTGAAGGACCTGGTCAAGGAGTACGGCGAGGGGGACGCGAAGGTCCGCGCCCTGCGCGGCATCAGCGTGGACGTCGAGCGCGGCGACTATGTCGCCATCATGGGCGCCTCCGGCTCCGGCAAGTCCACCCTCATGAACATCCTCGGCTGCCTCGACATCCCCACCTCCGGCACGTACCTGATCGACGGCGCCGACGTGGGACAGCTGGACGAGCGCCAGCTCGCCATCCTGCGCAACCGCAGGGTCGGGTTCGTGTTCCAGTCGTTCAACCTGATCCCGCGCATGAGCGCGCTGGCCAACGTCGAGCTGCCGCTGGTGTACGGCGGCATCGGCCAGGCCGAGCGGCGCAGGCGGGCCCTGGCGGCGCTGGACCAGGTCGGGCTGACCGACCGTGTGCACCACGAGCCGAACCAGCTCTCCGGCGGCCAGCAGCAGCGCGTGGCCGTGGCCAGAGCTCTGGTCACCGCGCCCGCGCTG